>NZ_DAOMQT010000041.1:0-36814 GCF_035445465.1 Agriterribacter sp. | reverse complement strand
AGAGCCAGCCGTTGCTAACCTATGAAAAACACCAAGTTAAAATTAGGTAATTATTCTGTATTTAAAAAATCATTTGTGCTTAGGTTGCGGCACTGTTCCATTCTGCTTCATTTTCATCCGTTGCTGCATCTCCTTTCGCACCATCGTTTTAAACCTGTCTTCCGAGTCGTACACCCTTCGTCCCCTTTCTTCATCTAAAATACTGCTAAAATCTTTGCGGTATTTTCTCCTTATATCCAAGACTTTTTGTTGCCTGTCGAGTTCGTCATTAATATTTTTATCCCTAATAGCAACTCTTAATTCTTGTCGGTATTTATTAAACAACGGCCAAAACTTTTCGGCTTCCTGGGTAGAGAGTTGCAATTGCCGGGTGAGATACCCAATTTCAAGCATTTTTATTTTCTCTCTGCCGTTTCCGGAGTCTGCAGCTTCTTGTGCGTTGGTTAGCAGGGCTGCAAATGTAATAAATCCAAAAAGTAAAAAAAGTTTTTTCACGTAAAAAATTGTTTATTTTTTATTCTGATAGAAATATTTCAAAAGAGCACATCATTTTAAGAATAATATCTATAAGTCTTATTCAAAAAATAAAATTTTTAGTGGCTTACCAGGAGGTTTTATAAAGCAACTTCCACGGAAATATCCTGTTCATAGTTCCTGAGTATTTCATCAGGAATATCCTTAAGCAGATCACTAAGGTTGCTGTCGTCTATTTTCAAAAAGGCAATCTGCTCAAATTCAGCGTCAGCATTTTCTAAAAGCCATTCGGGCGTTTCGGGCACTGCAGAAAGATAGCCTGCTAAGTCAATATCAGCGATTTCAGGTAACCGGCTTGATACCGGTTGAATGTCCTCATTTTGGGCAAGGGGCGGCGCTTCGCGACTGCTGGTGTTCAGTAAAAACAACGCGCTTATAGCAATAACACCCGTTACGGCAGCCGCTGCTACGTAGTTCATCCATTTTCTTTTTTTGCCTGTGTTCATCCTTATTACAGGAGTCTCTTCTTCTCTTTCAGCAAGTTTAAGTTTATCCGTAATGTGTTGGGGAAAAGCATTGAAATAACCGGGAGGAACGCTCAGTGCAGATTTGTTTTTCAGTGCTGCAATAAGAGGAGATAATTGTTTAATTTCTTCATTAGCCGGTAACTCAGTATGTTCCTCATTTAATTTTATAAGCGTTAATACTTTTTGAGGAAGGTCTTCAAAATACCCGGGTGGAGCCTGAAAAACATGGTCGTTCCCCAGTTCAGCAACAACAGGGCTGATTTCCCTTAACTCTTTCTCTATATCTGAATTACGTTTCATAACCTGACATTACATTTCATTAAATGTTAAGACTACGTTATATGTACAAGGTTTAATGATTCAGAATAAAGTCTTCAATCTTTTTTACCGCATGGTGATAACTGGCTTTTAATGCGCCTTCTGAGGTGTCGAGCACCCTGCTCATTTCTTCGTAGGGCATTTCATCGTAATAGCGCAGATTAAATACAATACGCTGCTTATCAGGAAGTTGCTGGATGGCCATTTGTAATTTCCATTCTATTTTACTGGCGTCAAAATCCTTGTCTGCTGCCAATTGGTTAACCATGCTTCCCTCATTGTCAATAGATAAAGAAGATTTTCGCTTTTGTTGTTCTATGTAAGTAAGCGATTCATTGGTGGCAACCCGGTATAGCCAGGTATACAATTGGGAGTCTTCGCGAAAGTTATCAAGTCCTTTCCATACTTTAACGAATACATTCTGCAAAACATCGTTGGCATCTTCGTGATGAATGACTATGCGGCGCACATGCCAGTAAAGTTTCTCCTGATACTTTTTAATAATACCGGTAAAAGCCTTTTCTTTAGTAGCGGGGTTACGGAATTCCTGCAGTAACGAAATATCATCAGCATGATTAATTGCCATACCTGGATTTTATTTTGCGTACTTTACTTCCGCTTGAATGCTTTTTCTGCGGCTGCAACAATATCCGGAGTATCAAGCCCGTATTTCTTTAAAAGCTCTAAGGGCTTACCGCTTTCGCCAAAAGTATCATTAGTACCCACATATTCAATTGGAACCGGGAAATGCCTGGCTGCTACCTGTCCTATTGCATCGCCTAAGCCGCCAATAACATTATGTTCTTCCACCGTTACCGCGCATTTTGTTTTGCGCAAAGTGGCTAATATGGCTGCTTCATCAAGCGGCTTAATGGTATGTATATTCACTACTTCCGTGCTGATCCCTTTTTCTTCTAATTGTATGCCCGCTTCAATAGCCTTCCAAACCATGTGTCCGCAGGCAAAAATGGCCACATCACTTCCCTGTGAGAAGTATTGCGCCTTGCCAATCTCAAATTTTTCACCGGCATTGGTAAATATGGGCCAAACTGGCCTTCCGAAGCGCAGGTATACCGGTCCTTCATAATCTGCTATGGCAAGGGTTGCTGCTTTGGTTTGATTGTAGTCGCAGGGCACAATCACCGTCATGCCGGGCAACATTTTCATCATGCCAATATCTTCTAATATCTGGTGTGTGGCGCCATCTTCGCCTAAGGTTAACCCGGCGTGGGAAGCGCATATTTTTACATTTTTACCGGAGTAAGCCACCGACTGGCGGATCTGGTCGTATACCCTGCCAGTGGAGAAGTTGGCGAAAGTGGTGGTAAATGGAATTTTACCGCCGATGGTTAAACCGGCAGCTATACCTATCATATTTGCCTCAGCTATACCACATTGTATAAAACGGTCCGGAAAGTCCTTAATAAAGGCGTTTAATTTTAAAGAACCGGCAAGGTCTGCCGTAAGCGCTACTACATTGGGATTTTTTTTACCTAATTCATAAATGCCGTCACCAAATCCGCTTCTTGTATCTTTTTGTCCTGTTACCTGTATGTCTTTTAGCATAATTTGTTACTTGTATATTTTATGTTTTATATGGATTAATTTAACTGGATATTTTTTCCTGTGAACAATTTTTCATCTTCCTTAAGCTTTTGCTCCCATGCCCATGCTGTGCTCAAAATATCCTCTAAGGTAAATTGGGGCTGCCAGCCTAATTGCTGTCTGGCTTTATCGTTATTGGCATAAATAGCAATTACATCCCCGGGACGGTTAGCGCCTATGGTGTAATTTAAAGATATGCCGGTTACTTTTTCAAATGTTTTTATGGTTTCCAATACGGTAATCCCGGATCCGGTGCCTAAGTTGAATATTTCGGGATTGCTGTTGTTTTTTTGTTCTATCAGGTACTGGAGCGCCAGCGTATGGGCATGAGCCAGGTCGCTTACATGTATAAAATCCCTTACGCAGGAACCATCGCGCGTGGCATAGTTATTTCCAAAAACAGTAATACCGGGCAGCTTGCCAATAGCAGATTGTGTAATAACCGGCACAAGGTTCTGCGGCTTATCAATGGGCAGTTCTCCTATGAGTGCCGATGGATGAGCCCCTGCCGGGTTAAAATAGCGTAGTAAAACACAGGAAGTATTATTAACATGAGAAAATTCGCCAATGATCTGTTCGCCCATTTGCTTGGTATAGCCATAGGGTGATTCTGCCGCTTTTGTAGGCGTTGTTTCGGTTACGGGAATATGGTCGGGGTTGCCATAAACCGTGCAGGATGAAGAAAAAACGAAATAAGGGATCTTGAAAAACTCAACGCACTTTAACAGATTGATGAGGGAAACCAGGTTGTTTTCAAAATAGAGCAGGGGTTTCTCCACCGATTCTCCCACCGCTTTATAAGCCGCAAAATGAATGATACCGGCAATATCCTCATTTTCTTCAAAAATGGCGTTGGTATCGTTAAAATCACACAGGTCTACCTTATAGTTCTTTACTTTTTTGCCGGTAATTTTTTCAATACCCTCCAGTAAGTGCTCAGAGGAACGTGAATTGTTATCAACAGAAATGATGTCGAACCCGTTTTCAATCAGGTCAACAATAGTGTGCGATCCAATATAACCACAGCCACCTGTTACCAGAATCTTTTTCATATCAGTTATAAAAATTTAATTCAAGATACTAAGTTCAAAAGATATTCACCATAACCGCTTTTCATAAGGGGTTGGGCAATTTTTAATAATTGATCTTTATCAATGAATCCTTTTCTGTATGCAATTTCTTCTATACAGGCAATTTTGATGCCCTGTCTTTGTTCAATTACCTGCACAAATAAGGAGGCCTGCATCAGCGAATCAAATGTTCCGGTATCTAACCAGGCCGTTCCCCTGTCCAATACCGATACTTTCAGCTTTCTCCTGTCCAGGTAGGCTTTGTTAACATCTGTTATTTCATATTCTCCTCTTGGAGAAGGTTTTAAGCTTTTTGCAATACCGATTACGTCATTGTCATAGAAATACAGCCCGGGAACCGCGTAATTACTTTTGGGCTTAACCGGTTTTTCTTCAATAGACAAAGCGTTCATATGTTCATCAAACGCCACCACCCCGTAACGTTCCGGATCGCTTACCTGGTAAGCATATACTATTCCGCCATCGGGGTCAATATTGTGGCTTAGTGTACGGCCTAACCCACTTCCATAAAAAATATTATCGCCCAGTACCAGTGCTACTTTTTCTTTTCCTATAAATTTTTCGCCTATTACAAACGCCTGGGCAAGACCGTTAGGTACAGCCTGCTCGGCGTAGGAAAATTGCAATCCTAAATGGCTGCCGTCTCCAAAAAGCTTTTTAAAGTTAGGCAGATCATGCGGTGTTGAAATGATCAGCACTTCCCTGATACCCGCCAGCATAAGGGTTGATAAGGGATAGTATATCATGGGTTTATCATAAACCGGCATCATTTGCTTGCTGATAGCATAAGTAATAGGATGTAATCTTGTACCTGATCCTCCCGCCAAAATAATTCCTTTCATCTGGAAATATTGATCTGTTTTATCGTAATGAATGTATTGTCTGCTTACCCGCTTCCTGCCGCCGTTTTCGCCATTTTACAAAGCGCTGATATTTTTCTTCCACTCAACAGCATGAGGTAACGACTGGCTGTTATGGGCCGGTTTTAACCCCGGACGAAGTTACCCACTTCGGGTTAAAGTAAAGCAGATTAAAGCATCAAAAAAAGAAATGGGAGAGCCAGTATATGATGGCTGCCATGAGCGCGCTTACCGGTATGGTTATGATCCACGCCCAAAGCAGGTTAACGGTAACACCCCAGCGCACGGCCGACAGGCGTTTGGTGGCGCCAACGCCCATTATGGCGCCTGCAATGGTATGGGTGGTGCTTACCGGTATTTTAAGGTGTTCGGTAACGAAGAGTGTGATGGCGCCTGCCGTTTCGGCGGCAACGCCTTCAAAGGGCGTTACCTTGGTAATGCGGGTGCCCATGGTTTTTACAATTTTCCATCCCCCGCTTAAAGTTCCCAGGGCTATGGCGGTATAGCAGGATATGGGCACCCAGTTAGGCATTTCATCAAAAGTGCTGATACTGCCGTGGGAAATGAGCGCTACCGTAATGATACCCATTACCTTTTGGGCGTCATTACCACCATGACCAATGCTGAATGCCGCTGAAGAAACCAGTTGCAGTTTTTTAAACCATACCGTAGACCGGTGCGCATTCAGCCTGCTGAGAAAGAGTGTGAATACACACATGATCAGTACAATTAAAGCAAGCAGCAGCAGCTTAAAATTGTGAGAATGAAAGATGACCTTTAATATATAACCTTCGTAATGCGATTTTAAATTGACCGGGTCGAATTCCATGATCTGGGAAAGCGTTAATACCGTAAGCAATATAAGCCCGATGGAAAAGAGTTTGGGCCATATGCTTTTTCTGAAAGCGTTGATGAACCATAGCGAAATAACCAGCGCCATGATCATGCCCAGGAGCGGCGCTAAGAAAATAAATGCCACGATCTGCATCACCGGGGCCATATTGATGGCATAAAAGCCTGCATTGGTAATGGCTGCGCCGGCAAACCCTCCAATTAAAGTATGCGAGGATGAAGAAGGTATGCCAAACCACCAGGTAATAAGATTCCATATAATGGCGGCCGACAATCCCGCCAGCACCACCTGGAGGGTAATATAGCTTTCCTTTACTGTTTTGGCAATGGTATTGGCTACGCCGTGATCTTTAAAGATGAAGAATGCTACAAAGTTGAACAATGCCGCCCAAAGTACCGCCTGAAAGGGAGTGAGCACTTTGGTGGAAACGATAGTGGCTATGGAGTTGGCTGCATCGTGAAATCCGTTAATGTAATCAAAAATCAAGGCTAGAATGATAATAACAACTAATAAGGTCATACATCCTTTTGTTTGAAAATGCGGTAATAAGAAGAGGGAATGTTCAACTGCTCAAACATTATGCATATTTAACGATAATGGACTCAATTACATTAGCGGCATCTTCACATTTATCTGTAGCGATTTCCATAGCCTGGTAAATCTCTCTTTTCTTAATTACTTCTTTGGCGTCTAATTCTGTGGCAAACAGGCGTTCAATGCTCATATCAAAAATGTCATCCGCCTGGTTTTCTATGCTGTTTATTTTTACCAGGGATTCCGTTATCTGCCGGAGGTTTTTCATATCGCGCAGCTCATGAACGGCTACCTTAATATGCTCGCACGCCTGAACAATAAGCTCAGCAAACTTTTGCATACCCTGGTCATTGGGGTTAACCCGGTAAAATTTTATTTTTTTGGATGATGCGAAAATATAATCTGCAATATCATCTAACGCAGATGCCAGGTAGTGAATATCCTCGCGGTCAAAGGGCGTGATGAAATTTCTGCCTAATTCGGTGAAAATTTTATGTGTAAGATCATCGTTTACGTGTTCCAGCTCTTCAATCTGGGAAGCTATCGCAGATCTTTTATCGTAATCCGGTTCGTGCACCACTTCTTTTAATTTCCTGGCCATTTCCAGTACTTTAACGGCAACTTCTTCAAACAGTTGGTAAAAAACCCGATCCTTAGGCAAAAAGATCTTCATTATTGAATTGATCATAACGGAAACTTTGGGCAAAAGTAAAGGTATCATTTTCTGCCCACCCCCTATTTCAAGAGTTAATAATTTCTTAACATACGATGTATTAATCCACATTTTTCCTGCATGGCGTTAATATTCGGGTAATCTGCGGGCAACATATTGATAACCTTGCATTCATCATGAGTTAACACCACGGCGCTTTCTTTGCCGAAAATTCAGGTATGCCAGTTATGCTTAGAAGTTGTGCAGTATTTATTTTCATGCTATCCTTTTCATTTGTTCATGCGCAAACCATACCGTTAGCAGGTAAGGTGGTAAATGAAAAAAACGAACCTGTATCCGGTGCATCTGTAAAAATTTCAGGGGCTGCCGGCGGAACCATTACGGATATAGAAGGCCGCTATACGCTGCATCTTTCACCCAACAAAACATATGGACTAATTATTACAGCAGTGGGTTATGCAGAGAAACATATTGATGAGGTAGAAGTGGCTGATGACAATGCAAACGAGTTGAATATTATTATAGAGACTGCAGCAAAGAGCTTGGAAACAGTAGTTGTTACAGCCAGCAGAACCAATGCCCGGAGAGAAACGGTAAATGCGATCATCGCGTTTCAAAAAAACACGAACACGGTTGCTTCTGTAATTTCGGCGGAAAGTATTCGCCGTTCCCCGGATAAAAATACAGGAGAGGTATTAAAAAGAATTCCCGGAACCAGCATACAGGAAGGGAAATACCTTGTTGTACGGGGTTTAAGCGACCGGTATAATACAGCGCTTTTAAACGGAGTACAATTATCTACTACCGAGCCCGATAGAAAAACCTTTTCCTTCGATATTTTTCCTTCTTCCATGATTGATAATATAGTGATCAATAAAGCTTTTGTTCCGGAATACCCCGGCGAATGGGCCGGGGGGCTGGTGCAGGTAAATACGAAAGACATTCCATCTGCTGATTTTCTTTCTGTGCAGGTTGGCACTGGTTTTAATACGCAAACCATTGGCAAAGATTTTTATACCTATAATGGAGGGCGCACCGACTGGTTAGGAATTGATGACGAATCAAGGGCATTGCCGGGCCATTTTCCTACCAAAACGAATTTCCAGGAACTGCCCGATGCGAAAAAAGCAGACCTGGGTAAAAGCATAGCTACCAACTGGTCTGTGCATAAAGGCAGGGCGCCGCTTAATGCTTCTTTTCAACTGAATGGTGGATTTAACGCGAAGTTTTTCAAAAAAGACTTTGGAGCGATCCTGGGGCTTACCTACAGCCGCTCCGGCCGGAATATGGATTTTGATAATGGTTTTTACAGTTTTGATAATAACCAGGGTTCTCTGTTATTTGATTACAACAGCCATAAATACAGCAATGATGTACTGGCGGGCGTACTGGCCAATTTTTCTGTTAAATTAGACAGAAATAACAAGATCAGTTTAAAAAACATCCTCAATGTAAACGCATCTGACTATACTACTTTAAGAACCGGCGTTGATTATGAACAGGATCCGGTGTTGGGAGAAAATATCCGTGCCAGGGAACTGGCATTTCGCTCCAATACATTTTTTAATACACAACTCATAGGGGAGCATCATATCGCTTCCCTGGGTACCAGGATTAACTGGTATGGCAGCTTTAATATTCTTGACGGGTATATACCCCAGCAGCGGAGGGTTCAGTATAACCAGTCGAGAGAAGAACCGAATGCTCCGTATAATTTGCTGATAGGACAATCCAGATCTCAAAAAACGGGCAGTGTGTTTTATTCCATGCTGTCAGACTATATCTATAATGCGGGCGGGGATATATCAAAGCGGTTCAGGCTTTTTGGGCAGAGTCAAACAGTAAAAGCAGGCTACCTTTTCCAGGTAAAAGACCGGCTCTTTGATTCAAGGCCTTTCTCCATTTACCTGGTAGACGGAACTTCCCCATTGCGCCTGCAGGATGAGGACCATGTATTTAACGAAGCTAATTTTGATGCCGGCGACCCCAGGAAATTTAAGTTTGATGAAATTATTGGTAAACAATACCGGTACATGGCCAACAGTATTTTAAATGCCGCGTACTTCCAGTTCGATAATCAATTCAGCTCCTGGTTAAGAGTGGTTTGGGGAGCAAGGTATGAGCATTTTGACCAGTTGGTGGGAAGCGTAAAACAAAATGACGAGCGCCATGCACATATTAAGCAGGGCGATCTGCTTCCCGCTGTTAATTTTACTTTTGAGCTGAACTCCAAAACAAATATCCGTTTATCGGGTTCTCAAACTATTATTCGCCCCGAGTTTCGCGAACTTACCAATTTTGCCTTCTACGATTTTGAATTAGGCGCAGCCGTTATTGGCTCCAGCTCACTTAAGCGAACTAAAGTAACGAATGTTGACCTGCGGTATGAATTATATCCACGTGCCGGAGAAATGGTAACCTTAGGTGTATTCTATAAGTATTTTAAAAACCCTATAGAGTTATATTTTAATCAATCCGGGGTAGCTACCAATACATTTAATTTTTTAAATGCACAGGAAGCAACAGGGTATGGAATTGAATTTGATTTTCGCAAAAAGCTCGATTTCGCTCATGCATTGAGAAACTTCACTTTTCAAACCAACCTTTCCTACATCTTTAATAAGGTCAATGATCCCAATGTAAAAATAAACAGGCCCATGCAGGGGCAATCGCCTTATGTTATCAATGGCTCACTTCAATATGATATAGAAAAAGCAGGAATAAGCACAACACTGCTATTTAACCAGATTGGACGCAGGATTTTATATGTAGGTAATGAGCAGGTACCTGAAATATGGGAAGACTCCCGCCCGCTCCTTGATTTTCAAATAGCAAAAAAAGTGCTTAACGGCAAAGGCGATATCCGTCTGAATATATCCGACATACTCAATAAACGGGCATACTTCTATCACGATGTGGATAAAAGTAAGAACCTGAAGCTGGGATCTTCGGATGTAGTAGCTATAAGCAGAAACTATGGAACAACGATCAGCATTTCTTTTGGATATACCATTAAATAAAAATTGCACATTATAAAAATTAACAAATACAGGAGTATGAAAAAGATATTAACATTTGCAGTTCTGGGCGTACTACTAACTGCCGGTTGCCGCAAAATTGAAGTTGACGGTAGCATTAAAGGAGATGATGGTGGCGGTGGTACGCCGGGTGAAAGTACTATTCTTTCAGGCAAGATTAATGCAGACAGAACACTGAAAGAGGGTACGGTATATAAGCTAAGAGGAGTGGTATATGTGGTAGACGGCGCTACTTTAACGGTTGAAGCAGGTGCAAGGATTGAAGGCGAAAAATCTACCCGTGGTGCATTAATTGTTACCCGCGGCACCAGGCTGATCGCTAACGGAACAAAGGAAAAGCCTATTGTATTTACATCCGATGCCTCAACGCCCTCTGCCGGCGACTGGGGAGGCATTGTTTTGCTTGGACGTGCAAAAACAAACAGTTCCTTTAACGGCGTTGCAGGTGTGGGTGAAATAGAAGGGGGTGTTAATAACGCCGATGGACTGGGGTTATATGGCGGAGCCGATGACACAGATAACTCCGGCTCACTGCAATATGTACGCGTAGAATATGCAGGATACGCTTTCCTGCCCGATAAAGAATTGAACTCGCTCACTTTTGGTGGTGTAGGCAATGGTACCACTGTTGATTATGTGCAGGTAAGCTATGCATTAGACGATGCCTTTGAATGGTTTGGCGGTACTGTTAACTGCAGCCATTTAATTGCCTACAAAACATTAGATGATGATTTTGACAGCGATAACGGATACAGGGGAAATGTGCAGTTTGGCATAGTGCTGAGAGATTCGTCCCGGGCTGATATTTCAAAAGTAGAGGCATTTGAAAGTGACAATGACGCCAACGGCAGTAGTTTAACTCCTCAAACAGCGCCGGTATTCAGCAATATAACGGCTATAGGCCCCCGTGAAAAATCAACTAATATTGGTAATAGCCTGTATAATGCGGCCGCACAGTTAAGACGGAATACCAGCACATCTATTTTCAATTCTGTTTTCATGGGTTGGCCTACCGGCTTGCTGATTGATGCCAGTAAAGGAACACCTGTTCAGGGAAATATTATAGCAGGAAAACTGGTAATTCAAAACACTACCATTGCAGGTTGTGTGGTGCCCACTAAGTTTGCCGATAACACCGATGCCGCAACAGGATGGACAAATACTGATGTGAGCAACTGGTTTGGTACCGCTGCATATAATAATGAAATACTGGCTGAAAATGAAGCAGTGAAACTCACCGCTGCGTTTAATTATGCCAATCCTGATTTTACACCGCAGGCCGGGTCGCCCTTACTGAATGCTGCCAGTTTCGCACATGCCAAGGTGTCTAGCGGATTTACGCCTGTTACTTTCAGGGGAGCGGTAGGCGCTGCGGGTACCCCCGAAGGAGATTGGTGGAAAGGCTGGACTTCTTTTGTTGATTAAAACAGATATATAAGCAGCTTTTTAGCGGGATTTCTTTTCTATACTTTTTTTATGAATTTTTTTATATTTCCTGTTGTAGTAGCGATACTGTGTATGGGTTGTGAAAACACGGTAAATCATTTACCTGGCGGAATCAGTAAAACCGATAAGGCATTCTTTGATTCTATACGTCAAAACAGCGATACCGGCTTTACCCGGATAATTGGTGCGGGCGAATTTTACAGCGCTGAACAATACTATTCCCGCGGGGATAGTATTGTTTCGAAAATCATGAAGGATACAGCGGGCAATATTACCGGCTTTGTACAGTTTCGCAAAAACATTAGAACAGCTTACGCGGAATATTATGCCAACGGGCAATTGAAAGGTAAATTACTGCTCGACAGCCTGGGCCGCTTTGAGGGACCCGCAACGTATTATTATGAAGATGGGAGCATACGGAGTGAAGGGGTATATAACCTGGGCTTTTTTTGGGGGAAGTGGAACAACTATGCACCCGGAGGCGCGCTGGTTTCAACAGACGAGTATGATACCAACGGGCAGTTGATCCATACCGTTACCACTAAACGCTGACAGGGATATGGCTGAACAATGGCTCAGTGAAAGAGGTAAAGAATGATGTTACGTTTGTGATGAGCCATTTTTGGGGTTGATGTTTGATAAAATACGTTAAGCTGTAAAACGGGCGATCGGCCGCAGTACGCTTTGAAATGATGTTCGGTTCGCAAGATGTTTTTTACTGTTGGCCGGTACATTACAACCCGAGGGTTTTATTCAGTTGCCCCTCCATCTTTGAAAGGGCTTCCGTAACGTCCTTCTCCAAAACCGTTGATTTTCCGCTCTGTAGCTGGGTTGCATACCATAGCAGCACCATAGAAACGTAGTCCTGCATATCCTTACCCGCAAAATCTGTTTTAAATTCAATGATCTTATCATTAATGATTTTAATGGTTTTTCTTACCTGTTCCTCATCCTCAGGCGCTACCTTGATCCTGTAAGTTCTGTCGCCAATCCCAATATTAATAGCTATGAGCGTTTGCATATGCTGAATATTAATGTTAAATTTATTCACAGTTTATCAACAGTAGGCTGAATTTATTCCGTTATGTTAAAAATAGGCCCAAACAATTGATGAAATCTAAAACCGAAAAACCATCCATACATGCTTGCAAAACTAAAATCCCTGATATTTATTGATACTCTGTTCTTTGAGCTAAGTGATGCTACCGCTTCCTCTTTAAGAGCCGTGCTTAAAGACGATAAAGGAAAAGTGTGCAGCATGTTCGAAACGGAAGTGGTGCCGGCACAGAAGTCTTTTTGCTGGGACGGACTCAATGATTTGCCATACGGTGTGTATACGCTCGAACTGTCGGGAGGAAAGGAGGAACAGCGGATGCGGCTGGTAAAAAGGATCTAACTATTGATTTACCAGCAAAGCAATACATTGATCAATTTCTTTAATGTATGCATTGACCCGTTTCTCCAGCTCTGATTTTACTTCCTGTCCTGCCTGCCCGGAAGAAATTTTTGCAATCTCCACCTGCTGTTGTAACCATGCCGCTTTTTCTTTTATGGTTTGTTCACTTAACTTAATTTGTTCAAGGTCCTGCTTTAGCCTGATGTTTTCTTTCAGCAATGTATGATGTTGTTTGAGCAGCAACTGCAGCTTTTCGTTTACCCGGCTAATATGTTCATTAAGGTGGCTCATACATAAACACAGCAATAAGATACAGTTTATTTCCTTATTTCTGCCGACAATTCCTGTTCAAAGGTATGCATGATCTGCTGCATCATACCATCAATTTCACTATCCGTCAGGGTTTTTTCGTTATCTAAGAATGTCATATTTATGGCAAAGGATTTTTTACCTGTACCCAGCTTATCACTTTCAAATACGTCAAACAGGTTTACAGACTGCAGCTTTTTGATATTGGCATTTTTAACGGACTGTTCTACCTTTTCATAGGGAAGCTGCTTATCTACCACAATAGCAAGGTCGCGTTGTACCGCCGGGAACCTTGGTATTTCGGAATATCCCGGTTGCTGTTTTGAAGCATAATGGTATATCTTTTCCCATTCCAGCTCGGCATACCAAACCTGTTGTTTAATATCAAATCTTTTTACAACAGATGCATCTGCCAGTCCAAGTGTTATTACCGTATCGCTATGGATCTTTATTTGTAATCCATATTGAAGGTATTGGGCTGTAGCGGGTTGTAGCTGGTAATGCGGCAAGCCTGCAGCCCGCAAAATGCTTTCGGTAATTCCTTTCAGGTAGTAAAAATCACTTTTATCTTCTTTGGCTTTCCAGGATGCTTCTTTTACCATCCCGGTTATATACAGGCATAGCTTCTCCTTTTCTTCGTATTGTCCAACCCCTGCGGTATGGTAGGTTTTTCCAAACTCAAACAGCCGGAGATTATTGTTTTTGCGGTTAATGTTATGTGCAAGGCATTCCAGCCCGGTTTCCAGCATGGAGGGACGCATAATATTTAATCCGGCACTCAGGCTGTTAAGCATTTTTACCGAGGTTCGTAAGGTGGCTTCATCAAAATAGGCGCTGTTGGTAATAGAATTGGTGAATATTTCATTGAACCCGTTGCCGGCCAGGTAATGCGCAATCTTTTCTTTTAATGCTTCCTGGTAAGCAATGGTTTCTACTGAGGGGCTGATGGTAATGCTGCCGGGAATGGCTACGTTGTCATAGCCGTCAACCCGCATAATTTCTTCCACAACATCGGCGGGTAATTCAATATCAGGTTTGCTGAAAGGAGCGGCTACCTGTATTTTATCCGGCTCTTCTGCGACCACCTCAAACCCTGAATGCATAAGAATTCTTTTTACCGTACCGGGATGATAGCTTTTGCCGCTTAGCTTTTTGAGATATTGATAGGTTAGAACAACCTGTTTTTTTGCTTTAGGATGGGGGTATACATCTGTTATATCCGATGCAATAGCTCCGCCCGCCAGTTCTTTTATCAGCATCGCCGCTCTTTTTAGCACCGTTACGGTATTACTGATATCTACCCCCTTTTCGAAACGGGCAGCGGCATCTGTGCGTAAATTATGACGGAAAGAAGTTTTGCGGATCGTAACCGGATTAAACCATGCGCTTTCGAGAAAAATATTTTTGGTTTCCGAAGTTACACCGCTATGCAGGCCTCCGAATACTCCACCAAAGCACATCGGTTCGCCATTGCCGTTACATATCATCAGATCATCGGCGTGCAGTTTTCTTTCTTTCTCATCTAAAGTGACAAAAGGAGTGCCTTGGGGAAGGTTTTTTACAATGATGGCACTCCCCTTTATCTGGTCTGCATCAAAAGCATGCAGGGGCTGCCCTGTTTCGTGTAAAATAAAATTAGTAATATCTACTATATTACTGATGGGGCGCAGCCCGATTGATTTGATGCGTTGTTGCAGCCATACAGGGCTTTCCGCAATGGTTACATTTTCTATAAGAACACCGCTATAGCGTTCACAGGCTTCCCGGTTTTCTATTTTTACTTCAATAACAGTGCCCTGCCTGTCTTTCTTGAAATGGTTGGTATAGGGATATTTAACAGGGTAGTCTTTGCTGTCGTGAACGCTCAGGTAGGCGCATACATCTTTGGCAACACCCAGGTGGCTCATGGCATCCATACGGTTAGGCGTAAGTCCTATTTCATAAATCCAGTCGCTTTGCAGCCGGAAATATTCCGCCGCCGGGGTGCCGGGTTTTGCATCATCACGCAAAACCATTATACCGTCATGGCTGTTACCCAATCCTAATTCGTCTTCAGCGCAAATCATGCCATAGCTTTCTATACCCCGTATGGTAGCCACTTTCATGGTAAGCGGATTGCCCTGAGAGGGGTAAATGGTTGCTCCAACAGGCGCTACCACTACTTTTTGGCCGGCGGTAACATTAGGTGCGCCGCACACAATCTGTAATGGTTTTTCGGCACCTGTATCTACCCTGGTTAACCGGAGCTTATCGGCGTTGGGATGTTTTTCTGTTTCCAGCACCTGGCCTATGATCAGTCCCTCCAGTCCGCCTTTTACCGCTTCAGTCTGCTCAAAATTTTCTACTTCCAGTCCTAAGGAGGTTAATATAACAGCCAATTTTTCGGGGGTAATAGGTACCGGAAGATATTCGCAAAGCCAGTTGTAACTGATGGTCATATAATGATTACTTCTTTTTCAATTTCAATACCAAAACATAAAGCGGTGGCAAAGATAATTAAATTGAGCGGGGCGTTAAAAAAGCCTGTAAGTCCATACTGTTGTTATAATAGTCTGGCCAAAAAAATCGAGTGGAATTGTTACGCACAATGGCTGTGCATTATTTCCTTTACAGGCAGCATTATTTCGCTAAATTGTGCATAAATGGAAAATAAAGGTGTAAAACCCTGTTAAGTAGGTGTAAAACCCTGTTGATATAAATTAATAAAAAAAAGTGGAGTTGTAATTTGGTTATCAAAAATCAATGGTATTAAATTCGCCTTCCTGACGCAGTTGGTAACATTCCGGTAATAATGCATTAACGTTCGCATCATATCATACGGGAGCATAAGCATAATCAATACAATTAAGGCTAATTAAGGAAGAGGGGATGCAAATTGTATGAAGGGGGTACTATACTGTTGACAGGCAGCCAGGCAAACAACGATATATCACCCTATATAAAAACATTGAATGGATCATCTTACTAATCTCAATAAAGACCGTAAAACCCGCCGGAAAAGTGCCCTCGATCTGAGCTCGATGGTATACGGCAAGGTGCCACCACAGGCACGCGACCTGGAAGAAGCTGTATTAGGAGCAATTATGCTGGAAAAATCAGCCTTTGATACCGTAATTGAAATATTAAAACCTGAATGTTTTTATGTAGACGCACATCAGCGTATTTTTCGCGCCATGCAAAGCCTGGCACAAAAAAGCATGCCTATTGATTTGCTTACGGTAGTGGAAGAATTAAGAACCAAAGAAGAGCTGGAACTGGTGGGCGGCCCGTATTATGTAACCAAGCTAACCAATGCGGTGGTATCATCTGCCAACGTGGAAACCCACTCCCGCATTATACTTCAGAAATTCATCCAGCGCGATCTTATCCGCATCAGCGGAGAAGTGATCAGCGATGCATATGAAGACTCCACCGATGTGTTTGATTTGCTGGATGAGGCAGAAAGCAAGCTTTTTGAAATCACCAATAATCACCTGCGCAAAAACTTCGACAGTATTGATACCGTGCTGGTAAAAACCATACAACGGATTGAAGATATGCGCAACCGCCAGGAAGATATAACCGGTGTGCCCAGCGGCTTTCCTTCTTTAGACCGGATAACCTACGGATGGCAGCCTACCGACCTTGTTATCCTGGCAGCCCGCCCGTCGGTGGGTAAAACCGCTTTTGCGCTTAACCTTGCACGTAATGCCGCCCTGCATGCTACGAAGCCTACCCCCATTGCTTTTTTTAGTCTTGAAATGAGCGCCGGACAGTTGGTGCAGCGTATTTTAAGTGCCGAAAGCGAGATATGGTTAGAAAAAATTGCCCGTGGCAAAATGGAGGAGCACGAAATGCAGCAGTTATACCGCAACGGCATTCAACGGTTGCAAAATGCACCCATTTTTATAGATGATACGCCTGCGCTGAATATTTTTGAATTAAGAGCCAAATGCAGACGGTTGAAGAATAAGCATAATGTAAGTCTGATTATTATTGACTATTTACAGTTAATGAGTGGCACAGGTGACAAACGAAGCTCCAACCGCGAACAGGAGATCAGTACCATTTCAAGGAACCTGAAAGGGTTGGCAAAGGAACTGGGCATACCCATAATAGCGCTGAGCCAGTTGAGCCGTGAGGTGGAAAAACGCAAGGAAGGCGATAAGATGCCCCAATTGAGTGATCTGCGGGAGTCGGGGGCCATTGAACAGGATGCCGATATGGTTATGTTTTTATACCGGCCGGAGTATTACAATATTACAGCCAATGAATTTGGCGAGAGCAATAAAGGCGAAACGCATGTGCGTATAGCCAAACACCGTAACGGCTCCCTGGAAACCATTAAGCTGAGGGCCTTATTGCATATTCAGAAATTTACAGAAATGGAAAGCGATAATTTTGGAGGTATGGGAGCGCCTCAGGGCAACTGGAAACCTGTGCCCGGCGATGGAGGAGATAATAACGCCCGTTTGTTTATACAAAAGGGCAGCAAAATGAATGACGGACAGTTTGATGAGGAAGCGCCATTTTAAAGATAGTGTTGTGTAAACGATATTTTGTCTCATTTATACGTGAGAAGAGAAACCACAGACGTCAGATGCTCACGTTTCCCGTCTGCCGTTTCACGCTTAACCTGGCAATTAGTATACGTATATTTATATATTTTGAGGTTGGATGATGAATCCTTCAATAAGCTTTCCGTAATGGGGAGCTTTTTTTGCGCGGGAGCAAATAATCTTTGTTTTATTTGCATGAAATACAGGAGTTATGGCGCTTCCCTTTTTTTATACTGAAAACCTCTCTCCCGCCGGCGCCGTGCTTGCGTTAGATGAGGCTACTGCCAGGCACATAACCCAGGTATTGCGTATGAAAAAGGGCGACAGGCTTCGCCTTACGGATGGAAAAGGCAAAAAGCTAACGGCAACTATACACGAACAGCAAAAAAAAGGATGCAGTGTGTTTGTTGAAGACGAATTGAATGTTCCGGTACAGCAACCGCGGGTTACCATTGCTATTTCGTTACTTAAAAATGCATCCCGGTTTGAGTGGTTCCTGGAAAAAGCTACCGAAACGGGTGTGAGCTCAATCATTCCGCTGATCTGCGAAAGAACAGAAAGGACTCATTTTCGTATGGAACGAATGAAGAATATCCTGGTTAGCGCTATGCTGCAAAGCCAGCAGTGCTGGTTGCCCGAATTACCCGAACCGGTGCGCTTTAAAGAATGGATCAGCCGGGCGGATGGCGTTAATAAATATATAGCTCATTGTTTGGATACCGTAAAAACCGGGCTTTCCGGAGCGGCAGGGTTTACTGGTGATAAAGTGGTTTGTATTGGTCCGGAAGGCGATTTTACCCCTGCCGAAATTGATACGGCACTACAACACCGGTTTACACCCGTAAGTTTGGGTAATACCCGCCTGAGAACCGAAACCGCGGGAATAGCTGCGGCTATATTGTTGCGAATGCAGTAAATTACATTTCTTTCAGCCATGTCTCAGCTACGCACTATAGCACATTTCGACCTGGATGCATTTTTTGTGTCTGTGGAATGTATTAATAACCCTTCCCTGAAGGGTATTCCGCTGATCGTTGGGGGAAGCAGGGAAAGGGGTGTGGTAGCAGCCTGCAGTTATGAAGCCCGTAAATATGGTATTCATTCTGCCATGCCCATGGCTACCGCCATGCGGCTATGCCCGCAGGCAACCATAGTAAAAGGAACCAGGGGTGAATACAGCAAATATTCGAGGTGGGTTACAGAGATCATAGGGACCAAAGCTCCTTTGTTTGAAAAAGCGTCCATTGATGAATTTTATCTTGACCTTACCGGCATGGATAAATATTTTAATCCCTGGCAATGGACCATTGACATGAGGCAGGAAATTATTGATAAAACGGGTCTGCCCATTTCCTTTGGGCTGGCATCCAATAAAATGATAGCTAAAATGGCAACCAATGCGGCCAAACCTAACGGTTATATGCAGGTGAAGCCCGGCATGGAAAAAGAATTTCTCTCACCTTTACCGGTCAATGCCATTCCCGGCATTGGAAAGCAAACTTATCAGCATTTATTGGCCATTGGTATACAAACGATTGGAGATATAAGCGCCCGGAAGCCATCAGACCTGGAGTTTCTACTGGGCGGCTATGGGCAGGAACTCTGGAACAAGGCTCAGGGAATTCATCACGGAGAGGTAGTTCCTTATTATGAAGCTAAATCTGTTTCTACAGAAAATACGTTTGAAACCAGCAGTACCGATATGGATTTTATTATGAGTGAGCTGGTTCGTATGACAGAGCGCATAGCCTATGAACTGAGGCAGGATGATAAAATGGCGGGTTGTATAGCCGTAAAGATCAGGTACCCCGACTTTGAGACCTCATCGCGCCAAACGGCTATTTCCTATACCTGCTACGATGATGAGCTTATACCGGCGGCTAAGGCACTTTTTTATAAACTTTACCGGAAGGGGCAGCCAGTTCGTTTGCTGGGGGTAAAATTGAGTGAGCTGACCAACGAGGCCAGGCAAACCAATCTTTTTGAAAACAGTGAAAAAAAGACGGATCTGTATAACGCCATTGATGCCGTTAAAGGCAGGTTCGGTAAAGATGCCATAGCCCGGGCAAGGACAATTTAATTTTTTAACTTTATAGTCCACCAAAATGGTAGGAAAAGAATATATATTTGTAATCCTTTTTATAACTTTTAAATGATCTATTATGAGTTTGCGTTTAGGTGATATTGCACCAAATTTTACTGCCGAAACAACAGCGGGTAAAATTGATTTTTACGAATTTCTCGGCAATGGCTGGGGCGTTTTGTTTTCCCATCCTGCCGATTTTACGCCTGTTTGCACTACCGAGCTGGGTAAAACCGCCTTATTGCAGGATGAGTTTGCCAAGCGTAATGTAAAGGTGCTGGCGGTAAGTGTTGATCCGCTGGACAAGCATATTGGATGGGTAAAAGATATCAATGAAACACAAAACACGGATGTGCGGTTTCCGCTGATTGCTGATCCGGAAAGGAAAGTGGCTACTGCTTATGGAATGATCCATCCTAATGCATCTGAAAACTTTACCGTACGTTCTTTATTTGTTATAGGGCCGGATAAGAAGGTAAAACTGACGATCACTTACCCCGCGTCCACCGGGCGGAATTTTCATGAAGTGCTGCGCGTTATTGATTCATTGCAATTAACTGCTAATTACAGTGTAGCCACTCCGGCAGACTGGAAGCCAACTGAAGATGTGATCGTTGTTCCTTCTATTTCGAACGAAGACGCGGAAAAGAAATTTCCAAAGGGTGTGAAGATTGTAAAACCCTATTTGCGGTACACTCCCCAGCCTAATTTGTAGTATAATTTTTCCGGATTAGCAGGTCCGGATCATTTTTTGAATCACAGAAGCTCCGGGGCACGAAAATGGTATGTACTATATTACGTGTCTTCCTGCTTCTGTGTTTTTTTTGCCGGTATATTACGGTTTTTATTCCACCATGTCCTGGGTATACGCTTTTTACTGCTATGCAACAGGGTATTTAATACCTTTAATGTTGTCACTCCTGATGTAGACCCTAACGGGCTGGCGCCGGGGCTATTTTGGAGCCTTGGCAGTAAGTTTAAGTAGAATTGTTATTGTGGCTCTGTGTATTTGAAGGAGCACCCCTTACAGGGCATTGGAGGAAGCTTTATAGGGCAAGGCGATTCTTCCCTATTGTATCCGGATGCTGTGTATGACTTAAGCGCTCCGCCGGGTTGTGAAAGCGTGGAGCAATTACTTGTTTATTAAATAACGGATGATTTTTGTATGCAGCTATAAAAAAAATAAGCATGTTTTTAAATATTATAAATATTATTACCTAATTTTCTGCATCAATAAATCACTTCTTCAAACACAATAAATTCCAACAATCATGGCTAAAGCAAAGAAAAAAAGTGCCGTAAAAAAAGCTGCACCTAAAAAGAAAGCGCCTGCTAAAAAAGTAGTAAAAAAAGCAGCGAAAAAGGCAGCGCCTAAAAAGAAAGCTCCTGCTAAAAAAGCGGTAAAGAAAGCTGCACCCAAAAAGAATGCACCTGTAAAAAAAGCCGCTAAAAAGGCGGTGAAAAAAGCGGCGCCTAAAAAGAAAGCGCCTGTTAAAAAAGCAGTAAAGAAGGCTGCACCGGTGAAGAAAGCGCCTGCTAAGAAAGCTGCTCCCAGAAAGAAAGCTCCGGCTAAAAAACCGGTGTCAGCGCCTGTTACAGAACCCGTGATCACTCCAACGCCGCCTGCTGCAGACACTCCTTCTTCGTCTGATGATAACGGAGGCTTATTCAGCTTATAATATTCTTTCCGGATAAAATAAAGGAACAATATTTATACAGCGCAGCTAAGAGCTAGTTGCGCTTTTTTTATTTTATATAGGCACCCATCTCCTTTTGATATTGTTTTGCTATTGCCTTTGCTTCTATGGCAAAGTCTTCTTTTTCACCGGCAAAAATAATGGCCCGCGAAACGTTTATCAATATGCCGCAATCGTTATTCATCGCTTTCCCCGAAATGTCTTTCAGGCTGCCTCCCTGGAATCCCACGCCGGGTACCAGGAAAAAGTGATCGGGGAGCATATTGCGGACATTAGTGAATACATCAGCCTGTGTGGCGCCAATTACAAACATCAGATTTTCTGCTGAGCCCCAGCCGGTCACTGTTCGCAACACTTTTTCGTATAATCTTTCTGTGCCGGTTTGCTGCAATTCAAAGTCTTTGGCTCCGGGGTTGGAGGTAAGTCCTAATACAATGGTCCATTTGTTTTTGTATTCCAGAAAAGGGCGTATGCTATCTTCACCCATATAAGGCGCTACAGTAATGGCGTCGAAATTTAAAACCTCAAAAAAAGCTTTGGCATATTGAGCAGATGTATTGCCAATATCTCCCCGTTTGGCGTCGGCGATGGTAAAATGGGTGGCGGGAATATAATTCACTGTTTTTTCCATTGTTGCCCATCCCTTAGTGCCCTGACTTTCGTAAAAGGCGGTATTTATTTTATAGCTTACGCAATGATCCCGGGTAGCATCGATGATCTGCTTATTGAATTCAAAAGCCGGGTCGGGTAGCGATAAAAGATGCCGGGGTATTTTAGTAATGTCCGTATCCAACCCTACACACAGGTAGGATTTTTTTGAATGAATTTGTTCTATAAGCTCTTTTCTTGTCATGCTGCGAAGATAGTAATGAAAATACACACAGGTATTTGATGTGGCGTTTCATATACTCAAAAAAATATCCTCCCTGTTAAGAGAGGATATAATTATAATGCACTTGTTTTAGACCTATCGTTTAATTACAATCCGCTCTCTTTCCCACCGGTCGCCTGTGCGAACAAGGATAGTGTATATTCCTTCACTCAGCCTGGCTAACTGGTTAAGTGTAATGCTGTTCTGACCAGATTCTACTACCCGCTGTTCACGCAATACTATTTTCCCGGTCATATCTAATAGCTGCAGCTCCATTGCTCCCCGTAGGGCAGAATAAAAGCTGATATTTACGGAGGAAGAAGCCGGGTTAGGGCTGATCTTTAATTTTCCATTGTTTACTGAGGAAGTACGTACCGTAAGGATGTTACTGTATTTACTTACCCCGTCTTTGCTTATGACTTTAATACGGTAATAAATAATATTACTGCTAATATCATTGTCTGCATCCTGGTAGCTGAATTTTACTGCTGCATTTTTAGGAACGGAACCTGCTGATACGGTGCCGATCTTTTTAAAATGGCTTCCGTCTTCCGAGCGTTCTACTTCAAAATGACTGATTTGTTCTGATGTAATAATCCTCCAGTCCAGGTCAATTGCATGAGCACGTTGTACAGCACTAAACTGAAGGAAATCAACGGGCAGAATAACACATGGTATAAGGTTTATGGTTACCTGAGCGCATGCGGTAGTATTACAGTCGCCTTCCGCCCTTACATAATAGGTTGTGGTTTCTGTGGGCAGCACAGAGATCATATTACCGGTGCCGATAAGCGTGTCGCCACAACTGTTCCTGTACCATCTCCATACCGCGTTGGTACCCAGTGATCCACCCTGTACCGTAAGATTTACGGCATTCCCCGGGCAGGTAGTCTGTGCAGGTGATGCATCAATGCCTGTTGGCGCGGTAGACGATGTTTTAGCAGTAAGCTGGAAGCTATTAGATGTATACCGGCAAGTGGCATTATTAATATTACCCGCAGCCGCCACAATTACACGGTAGTATTTACCAATATCGGAAGGTTGCAAGGGGCTGATCGTGTAATCAACACTGTTTGCTCCCGAAATATCCGCCCAGCCGCTGGTTCCATTATCACTTCTCTGCCACTGGTATTCCAGCGGTCCGGAAATCACTGTCGGATCGCTTAGCGCTGCGCTGAATGTAGTTACACCGTTGGTACAACCGGCAGTATTATTAACCGATACGGTAGGTGTTGGGTCGCATAAGCCAAATTGTATATCATCTATTGCCAGGTCGTTACCGCAACCACCTGGCGCATTGTTGGTAATTTCAATAATGATCTGGTTAATAGGTTGTGCATTGACCATTGCGGGCATTACGAATTTCATACCATATTGCGTCCAGTCGGCACTTGTTATCTCTGGTGTGGTAAGATTGGTAATAATAAGACCTGAAACTGCATCCTTTACGGTAAATGTAAGTTTGGGTTTCACTATCCCGCCAAAACCATCACAAAAATTCTCATAGGTCGAATTAGAAATATTTGACACAAAGGCGAATAGTGAATATTTAAGATTGCCGCATGTAACATTTATTCTATCGCTGTAAATTTTATTGGATTTTACGTCGGCGTTCACTACCATCATTCTTCCGTTTGAGTTGCCGGTATGATCCGTACGGCTGATCCAGCGTGCAGTATTACCTTTATTAGCGTTATTGGTAATAGCATATTCCTCTATACCTAATGGCTGGACGGTATTTCCTGTGTAATCGGTAGCTGCTGTTCCCGCTGTTCCGGTTGCTACGGGTATAGGTGTTACTATATTGTTGCCGGTTCCGAACTCCTGTTTATATATTATTTTATTTAAAGCTTCGCAGGGCGGCATTTCGGCAGCGGTTAAAATAACAAATGGGGTTGGCTGATTTTCACCAGGGTCATTTGGTTTAGCATTGTTGTTCAAATCGGGGTTATCACCGTCCGTGGAGATATCGGCCAGGGCTAAGCCTGCATACCCTCTACCTGTTACTTTTGCATTATTATTATATACCTTGCCTATAACGATATTGCTTACTCTAAACGATACTCTTATAGTAAAATGGTTATTTGCTACAGGGGCATTACGTAAAATCTGTCCGGGTGCCAGGAGATTAGCGTTACTGAAACCATTATATGACGGGTTAAGCGCTACTCCTGCCGGGTTGTCAATAAGCGTAGCAGTAACATTGGTTGGGTTATTTGAACCGGTAAAAGGTGTTATGATTCCATTACCCCTCAGCAATTCAATGACCTGTACATCGTTTATATCCCAACCACCATAGTTCTTTACAAATATGTCATAGCTCAGATCGTATTGACCTGGTACACCTGTTGGGGTTGCCGACGACAGCTTTTTAGCGACTCCAATACCGGAAATAATTTCGGTCATATCGTTACTCTGATAACAAGGCGCCTGTGTAATAGCTGTTTTTGCACCGGTAAGCAGGTCTAAATCCCAGTATTGATTACCAGCATCAGCGGCAATTAATCTTCCCTCTGAAAAAGAAAGTCCAACTATATGGCTACCGCTCAAAGTAGCGATAGGTGTAGCTACAAGAGATGGGGCAGTACCATAATCCTGGTAATTTACCGCAAAATATTTTTTATCCCACACCATAAGCATCTTTCCATCAGGCGTAAGGGTTATATCTCCGTTTTGAGAGGTAATATTAAACCCCGCGGGGCGTGTAATGGGTACGGCAGGCCCAAAGGTTCCCGTTGAAAAATCAACGGTTCTTAATGCTATATTATAAGAGGGGGATGAAGATCCGCTAAATATAAGCTGATAACATAACCCGTCAGGGTCAAATGCGAATCCCAGAATAGCACCAGGATAAGTATCATATTTTGCTGTTAGAGGAGGGCACACATCACCTGGTGTCCAACGCCATACATGTGTGTTTCCACCTGTATATCTATAATAATACAACATGTGGTCGGCCGGGTTATAGGAAATGCCTGCAGAAGAAATGCTGAACCCGGGGCTGGCCAGGTTTGGTTTACAATCCTGAATATCACTTAATGTTTTAGTAATGCTGTTATACTTAAAAACATGGGCTGAATGGGTACTGGTATTACCTCCGCAGGGTCTTCCAACGCTTACGGGAAATGAATGAGTAGCCGAATCTGCCGGCGGCTGTGCGTAGGCTGTAGTATAAATAAACATGGTGAATACTATCAGAATATTGTATCGCCATAATTTTCGTGAAGGGTAGAAATGTATTTTCATATTGCCAGGGTTTATGGCTTTCATAAGGTTGGATTGTCTGAAAATGCGCTTTCTGAAACAAAGCTACTACGTGTAACCGCTTATTTTTTTACTATTCGATGCATCTGCATTTTTCTTCGACCAAAACTTTTCTGATTATCATATGTCAACCAAATAATGGGATACACTTATTTTCGCTACGCTATAACGTATTAAACCCGGCTGAAAGTATATGAAGATGAGGTATTGAACTTCTGTTAAAACGCAAACTGCCCCGGCAAAATTTACCGGGGCAGTTTGTATACAAATGAATAGGATGGCTTACTTGTATCTCGACATAAGCGCCTTTGCTATTTCCGTCATTTTCTTAACGCCTTCTTCAGGCAGGTTACCTCTTTTGAATTCATTGAGCACATCCGGTAATTTATTTTCCATTTCTATCAGGAATAGTTCCTCGAATTCTTTTACTTTATTTACAGGCACATCTCTTAATAATCCCTGTGTTCCCAGGTAAATAATGGCTACCTGCTTTTCCACCGAAAAAGGAGAATACTGCGGCTGCTTAAGGATTTCCACGTTACGGGCGCCTTTGTCTAACACTAATTTAGTAGCTGCATCCAGGTCGCCGCCGAATTTGGAAAATGCCTCCATTTCGCGGTATAAGGCCTGGTCGAGCTTAAGTGTGCCCGCTACCTTTTTCATAGATTTGATCTGGGCGTTACCACCCACACGGCTAACCGAAATACCTACGTTAATGGCAGGGCGGATACCCGCGTTAAAGAGGTTCGATTCCAGGAATATCTGCCCGTCGGTAATGGAAATCACGTTAGTAGGTATATATGCCGATACATCACCTGCCTGTGTTTCAATAATGGGAAGCGCAGTTAATGATCCGCCACCTTTTATAAGATGCCTGATGCTGTCGGGCACGTCATTCATGTTTTTGGCTACCGCATCATCGCTGATCACTTTTGCTGCGCGTTCCAGCAGGCGGCTGTGTAGGTAAAACACATCGCCGGGGTATGCTTCGCGGCCGGGGGGACGACGTAATAACAGGGATACCTCGCGGTAAGCTACTGCCTGTTTACTTAAATCATCGTATACGATCAGCGCCGGGCGGCCGGTGTCACGAAAATACTCGCCAATAGCAGCTCCTGCATAGGGCGCAAAGAATTGCTGCGGAGCAGGATCGGAAGCGGAAGCTGCAACGATAACCGTATATTCCAAAGCGCCGTTATCTTCCAGCGTTTTCATAACGTTGGCAATGGTGGAAGCTTTTTGTCCGCACGCAACATATATACAATACACGGGCTTACCTGCCTGGTAAAATTCCCTTTGATTGATAATGGTATCAACCGCAATGGCGGTTTTACCTGTTTGGCGGTCTCCGATGATCAGCTCACGCTGGCCGCGGCCGATAGGAATCATGGCATCAATAGCCTTGATGCCCGTTTGCAGGGGTTCCTTTACCGGCTCACGGTAAATTACACCGGGCGCTTTACGCTCCAATGGCATCTCAAACAGTTCACCTGTAACGGGGCCTTTGCCATCTATGGGTTCACCCAACACATTAATTACACGTCCAACCAGTCCTTCGCCTACTTTCAGCGAAGCAATGCTGCCGGTTCTTTTTACCTTATGTCCTTCTTTAATTTCCGACGATTCACCCATCAGCACCACGCCCACATTATCTTCTTCAAGGTTTAAAGCCACCGCTTTAACGCCATTGTCAAATTCAACCAGCTCACCGGCGCGTACATTGTTTAAGCCATAAATACGGGCAATACCATCACCCACCTGTAATACGGTGCCTACTTCTTCCAGGTCGGCGCCTGCATTAAAATTGCTTAGCTGCTGGCGCAGTATCGCACTTATTTCGTCGGGCTTAATTTCTGCCATATGTTTTAGTTTATATTTTTATTAATCAATTTTATATAAAACAGGCTTTCCCGTTTTGGGAAGTATTACCTGATATTCTTTACATATATGTTGCTTCTGAACTGCTTTTGAATATCTTTTAAATCTCTCAGTATGCTGGCGTCTACCAGTTTATTATCGAATTCCAGCACAAAACCTCCGATAAGCTCTTCTTTTACAACTGTTTCCAATTCTATTGTTGGAAGTGCTGCATCCGTTTTTAATTTGTGCTCAATTGCTTTCTTCAATGCTTCGCTTATAGGTTCCGCTGTGGCCAATTTAACTTTATGAATGCCTTTAATGATATTGTACTGATCAATGAAGGCGTTTACGATTTCCGGTAAAATGCTTTCTCTGCCTTTTTGTATCAGTAATTTATTAAATGCTGCCGTAAGCACCGCCACTTTATCCTTGGTAATAGCATCTAAGATGCTGTTTTTTTTGTCGGCATTAATTACAGGACTGCGCATGAGCGTTACAAACTCACGGCTCTGGCGGCAAACAGACTGTAAAAAAATCATATCGGCGTATACCTGTTCCAGTTGATTGCGCTCCTGCGCTAAATCAACCAAACTTTTGGCATATCTTCCGGCTAAACGTGGTTGGAGCATTAGAACGATTTGAAATTTGAAATTTGAGATTTGAAATGAGCTGCTAAATCACTTTTCATTCCTGAACTCAAAACCTAATTCAGTTTAATTTCGCTGGTCAGTTGCTTTATATAATTCTCCTGTTCCGGCTTATTCGATAATTCGCGGCGCAATATTTTTTCTGAAACCTCTACCACCATGTTGCCCACCTGGTTCTTCAGGTCAATTAATGCAGCCATTTTCTGGTTTTCAATTGCCTGCTGTGTATCTGCCATGATTTTAGCAGCCGCTTCTTTAGCCTGCTCTTTGGCGTCATTGATCATCCTGTCCTTTATTTCTTTGGCTTCTTTTAATATCTGGGCTCTTTCTTCACGGGCCTGCACTAATAATATTTCGTTATCGCTTTTTAGCTGCGCCATTTCCGCTCTTACTTTTTCGGCGGTAGCCAAAGAATCATTAATTCCCTGTTCTCTTTCACTAATGGCTTTCATAATAGGCTTCCATGCAAATTTGCCTAACACAAACAGGAGGATCAGGAACGCCAGTGTAGACCATATCATTAATCCCGGATCGGGAAGCACCAGCGGGTTTATTTCTAATAACATAGTAATATGCTTTATGCTTAATAAAATTTACGTTAAAGGTACAGACCTCTTCGCCCTGTGCTAAAGGTCTGTACAGATGAAATTTGTTTAGCCATTGCCAAGCAGGGCAACAACCACTGCAAACAGGGATACTGCTTCTACCAACGCCGCAGCAACGATCATGTTGGTACGGATCTCATTGGCAGCTTCCGGCTGGCGGGCAATACCTTCAACGGCGCCCTTACCGATCTGACCGATACCAATACCTGCACCGATGGCTGCTAAACCTGCACCTATTGCAGCAACACTTCCTACTACCATTTTTTAATATTTAAAAGTGAATAAAAACGATTATAATACCAGATCCTGTTCATGATGCTCTTCAATTGCCATTCCTATATACAAAGCCGATAACATTGCAAAAATAAAAGCCTGGATAAAGCCCACCAGCAGTTCAATAACACTTATAAAAACCGTAAAAGGAACCGCCATTGCCGATGCCGCCACAGCTTTAAAGATAAAGATGAGGGAAACTAAGCTCAGTACCAGTATATGCCCGGCTGTAATATTGGCAAACAACCGGATGGTTAGCGAAATGGGTTTTATAAAAACACCCAGTAGTTCAATGGGCATCAAAAATATTTTCATGGGAGTGGGAAGCCCCGGCATCCAGAAAATATGTTTCCAGTAATCTTTCTTTCCGTTAATATTTACAATTACAAAGGTGAACAGCGCAAGCGTAAAAGTAAAAGCGATATTGCCACTCAGGTTGGCGCCACCCGGGAAAAAAGGAACCAATCCCAGCAGGTTATTGATCCATATAAAAAAGAATATGGTAAGGAGGAAAGGCATGAACCGTGGGGCATGATGTCCCAGGTAAGGTTTGCCAACCTCGTCTCTTATGAATATGATTACAGGCTCAATAAACGACTGAAAACCTTTGGGAGCAGATGTAACACCTGTTTTTGCATACGCCCTGGCTACTCCCAGGAAAACAATAATGAGCAGGAAAACAGTAATGAACATGGATACAACATTCTTGGTAATGGAAATGTCAAAAACTTTTTTGGAAGCCTCCGCATTTACACTGCCGTCTGCATTCATTATTTTGATCTTTCCTTCAATTAGTTTGTAGGGATAGTTGCCATTATACACTACCGGCTGGTGATGCTCGTCTGATAATTTAGAAGAAGAGAACGCCTCAAAGCCTTTGTCTGTTTTTAAAATAACAGGCAGGTGTATAGCAGTATGCCCCCATAAATGCCAGCTATGATGATCGCGTATATGGTCTAAAATGGTGGCTGCAACATCAAAATCTCCCTGTTCTTTTTGCTCCGTATTATGGTGCTGTTCTGTAAGCCCGTTATTCGTTGCACTTTGCGAAAAAGATGCATTACAATAAAAGAGCATATATACACTGAAAGCCGCTACCAATAAGGATTTTAGGCAATTTGAAGACATGGTTACCTGAAATTTGCCGCAAAGATAGGAGTTGGGGAGCAGATTTTTATAATTTGAAATTTAAGATTTTAAATTTATTTACCGGTAAAAAAGGGGCATTTACCGGGAATCCCGGTAGGGTAACCTATATATGCTTGCCACGCACTGCTTAACAATATAGTTTTACATAAAATTATCTGGTATGCAAAACAGAAGACGTCATTGGAAAAACAGGGGGCATTGTAACGAAAACAGAACGGGCACGGTGCTCGCAGGGTTATTCTTATTGCTGATAGGAGTGGCTGCTATCCTGCGCCAAACCGTTTTCGATTTCCCCTCATGGGTACTGAGTTGGCCAATGATTTTAATAGCAGTAGGGGTATTTACAGGTTTAAAACATGGCTTCCGCGGACCGGGCTGGATCATACTGATCGGGTTAGGATGTATTTTCCTGGCCGATAAAATTGTTCCCGGAGCCGACCTTAAGCCTTTTATATGGCCGTTTGTTATTATTTCTATAGGGTTGTTTATGATCTTTGGTGCCGGTTCCAGGAAAAGGTGGATGCGGGAAAGATGGGGATGGGATTGGAATGATGCAGAAAAAAATAACATAAGCGCTCCTGAGACCCCCAACCCGGCGCAGGAAGCAGCATATAGCAGGAATGATGATGATGATTTTATAGACAGTACGGCTATCCTGGGCAGCTCAAAAAAAGTAATTCTTTCCAAAAATTTTAAGGGAGGTGATATTACCAACTTTATGGGGGGAACAGAAATTAATTGTTCCCAGGCCGAATTATCGGGCAGGGTTAAGCTGGATATTACACAAATTTTTGGAGGCACCAAGCTTATTGTACCTGCCCACTGGACCATTAAGTCAACCGTTACTTCTATTTTCGGCGGATTTGAAGATAAAAGGTCTCCGTCTAACGTTGCCCCCGATCCCGACAAGGTATTAGTCATTGATGGTACCACTATTTTTGGTGGTATAGAAATTAAAAGTTATTAACTGCAAAATCGAACACTTATGAATTGGTTTCTTGCAAAAATTGTATACCGTATTATTTGTGGCGAAGGAGATCATACACCACAATTTGATGAACAACTGAGGCTGATCGTAGCGCCTGATGATGCGGAAGCGTTTAAAAAAGCTTCAGCTATTGGTAAGCAGGAAGAAGACAGCTTTTATAACAAATCGGAAAAATTAGTACAATGGCAGTTTGTTAATGTGTCGGAATTATACAGGATAGCGGAACTGATTGATGGTGTGGAATTGTATAGCAGGATTGAAGAAAGGGAAAATGGCGACCTCTATGCCGAGCTCGTGCATAAAAGAGCGGCAAATTTGCAATTGAACAGCGCCAGGCATTTTTTGCAGGCTTTATAAAATCAAAACTGTGCCGGCATCACCATTATCTATAACGAAGTACAGGTATTATTTTGCAATATTCTGGATCAGTTGGTCTGCCATACATGCATGGGTATTGCAGGAGTGGGGCTATAGTTTTGAAGCATCGTGGTTAGACAGCGCGGTATGCAATATCTTACTTGCCGGAATGTCGCTGCTTATTATAACAAGCTTGCGGTATTACCTGCCGCGAAAGGAGTCGTTTACCTACCTTTTTCTGATGTGTATTGGCTTTGCCCTGCTATGGCTGGGCTGCGCAAAGCTGGTGTTATCTTATGTGGCAGATGAGTTTGCGGTAAGTACTTTTAATGAATCGTTACCCATACGGCTTGCTATAGCCATACTTATTTCGGGATGTGTAATATTGATCAGTGTATTGGGGTATACCCTGGAAGAACAAAAGGAGCAGGATAGCAGAAAAAATGAATCGGAGAAGATTGCCAGGGATGCAGAATTGTATAAGCTCCGCCAGCAACTACAGCCCCATTTTCTTTTCAATAGTTTAAATTCCATCAGCGCCCTTATTATCAGCCAGCCGGCTGAAGCAAGAAAAATGATACAGCAGTTGTCGGACTATTTGAGAAGCACGCTTAAAAAGGAGGAGCACCTGTGGGTGATGCTTTCCGAAGAAGTACAATATCTTGAACTGTATTTAAGCATAGAAAAGGTACGGTTTGGACACCGGTTAGCAACCGAGATCAGGAGTGATGCTTCAGCACAGTCTATGAAATTGCCTGCCATGTTGCTTCAGCCCGTTGTGGAGAATGCTATTAAATTCGGGCTGTACGATACTACGGATGATATTACTATTAGTATAGATGCTGCCGCGGAAGGACAAATGCTTATAGTGACGGTGAAAAACCCTTTTGATCCGGAAATTTCTCAACCCAAAAAAGGAACAGGCTTTGGATTAAGCTCCGTGCAAAGAAGATTATCGCTCCTCTTTGCGAGGAATGATCTGCTCAGCACTTCCACGACAGGAAATATTTTTATTACACAGGTAAAAATTCCGCAGCAATGATTAAGGTACTCATAATAGATGATGAACCGTTGGCAAGAAGCATCGTAAAGGAATATCTGCAGGATTATACACAGATTGAGGTGCTGGAAGAATGCCGCGATGGGTTTGAAGGTGTAAAAGCCATTATGCAGCACCAGCCCGATCTTATCTTCTTAGACATCCAAATGCCTAAAATCAACGGGTTTGAAATGCTGGAACTTATTGACCGGCCGCCATCGGTTATTTTTACAACTGCTTTTGATGAATATGCCATCCGTGCATTTGAGGCGCACGCCATAGATTACCTGTTGAAACCATTTAATAAAGAACGCTTTGATAAAGCGCTTCAAAAATGGCTGGCACAGGAGGCCAATAATACCGGTACACTGTTTGCCCCTGCCTTGTTGACAACTGCTGCCCAAACACCACTTCAGCATAGCCGTATAGTAGTAAAAAGTAACGGAAAAATAAAAATAATACCGCTACATGATATACAATACCTCGAAGCGGCAGATGACTATGTGAAAATACATACGGCTTCGGGTACGCACCTGAAAAATAAAACAATGCAGTATTTTGAACAATTCCTGGATGCACGCCAGTTTGTACGCACGCACCGTTCTTATATGGTAAACATACAACAGGTTACCCGCCTGGACCCCTACGAAAAAGAAAATTATATAGCAGTACTGCATACCGGGCTGAAGGTGCCGGTGAGCAAAACAGGATACCTGAAACTAAAGCAGGTACTAGGAATATAAGCATAAAACAGCATGGTATCGGGTTAGCAATTTATTGCAACCGCATTTTGTACAATGCCGTAGCAGGTGTACCGGGCAGCCTTATTTTTAAAAAATAATTTAAAATGAAAAAAACTGAACAGCAAATCAATCTTAGCCGGCATCTGCCCATTGATATCAGGGTGTGGAGCGGATCCTTTGAATTGTATACGCATCCTGAGCTTAGTGTTAAAATAGATGCGGGCGCCATCAGCAATATGGATATCGTTCCGGGGTTGTTGTACACAAATGACCGCATAACGATAGCGCATCAATCTTTTTCCTCTATTTTGGTCAATAGTAATGCCATCAAAATAAAGATTTACGTACCCGATGAAAGTATAGTGCGTTTCCGCCAGCTTACGGGCAGCCTGTCTGTATCAGGTTCGTACAAAAATCTCATCACAAAAAACTGGCTGGGCGATGTGCATTCTCATCTTGATGATCTTTTTGTGCGGGAAGAAGCAAGCCTCGAAGTTATTTCGGGAGATGTGTATATTGACTCGGAGGATCAATCGGGTATCCAATCAAGATCGGGGTATGAGCATTACCAGCTTTTTAAATTTTATGATGGCAGCAGTATAAAGGCACATACTCATATTGGCGAAGTGAAATGGAATCCTTATCCCGGGAAGAAAGTACATTATTTTGCATAAATTTTTCAAAATACCCGGAGCGCTACCTGCTGGTCAGCTTAGTTTTTTTATCTTTAATAAAAGACAAGTACGTATGAAAAAGATATTGCTGCCAGCCTGTGTGATATTATTGTTTATTGCCTGTAATAGCCGCCCTGCAACCACCCCTTCCTCCATTCCCGATATAGATTCAGCGCTTGCAATAAAAACGCAGGTACCCGGAGAGCCCGATGCCACCCGTATGCTTGTTGGCGTATTTGAAGGTGTATTGCCCTGTGCTGATTGTGAAGGAATTAGAACAGAATTAACATTGTACCAGGATGTAGCCAATGCCGATAATAACAATTATATTTTAAAGGAAACTTACTTAGGCGTAGATACCGGCGACACTACATTTACCAGTAAAGGCAGATGGGATATAGTAAAAGGGATAAAAACAGACAAGGACGCGTCGGTGTTTTTTTTGAATTACGACAGACCCGACGAGCCTAAATATTTTTTAAAACAGGACGATAGCACAATTGTAATGCTCGACAAAGAACAAAATAAAATAGATACTCCGCTAAATTATGCGCTGCGCAAAAGATAAACGCTCGTCTTCATACTCCTCATAACTAAAGTGATTTGAAAGCGAACAATAATTGTTTTATACAATTTTTTTTTCATGCATTCGTTTTACGCTAAATCTATGCTATGAAAAAAATAATACTACTCTTAGTTATTGCTGTATCAACCCTTTACATGAGCCAGGTATATGCTCAAAAACACGGTAAACCATTCAGCTTTGGTTTTGGATTTGAAGGCGGACCCATAATAGGAAATGCCGATTTTAAAGAAGTATTTAGTTCCGAGTTTGGACTAAGCCTCAGGTTTTCCGTTAAAGCCGGTCCGGGCTATGCCACTTTTTCCCCAGGTGCACTGCTGGTAATGCCTAAATCATTGTCTGAAGATGATATTAAAATAGGTACCCATATCCCATTAAGGCTCGGTTATAAATATATTTTTGCTGAAAGGTTTTTTGTAATGGGAGAGGCAGGGTATGCCGCTTATACCGTTTACTCGGCCGATGCCGGCAGCGAAAGCGATGAGATCGTTAAAGATAAGTCCGGAGGCTTTACCTATGCGCCTTCTGTTGGGGTTAACCTGGGTAAATTTGAAGCCGGGATTCGTTACGAAGCTACCCATCTCAAAGACTCAGATACTAAAATAGGTTTACTGGGACTCAGATTAGGGTTCAACTTTTAGTTGAAGCAATAAAACATATCATTCAATCAGAAAGCTGTTGCCGGTTGGCAGCAGCTTTTTAGTTTTCAGTAACCAGACAAGGGTAAAGTTATTTTTTGTACCAGACAATTGTCGTATATTAGAGGGATAAATGACGCTATATGAAACGAAAGAAGAAGCCGCTAAAAGATAACCCCGAAGACTTTGAATCTAAGGTTGAGGAACCCTTAGCCGTGTACGGAAGCGTGCATGCCTTGCCGGTTACGGATGGCTTTTCCTATAAAAAGTTTGAAAAGATAGCCGCGCTTACTCCTTTTACACAAAAGGAGTGGGGCGCCATACTGCATCTTTCCGAAAAAACGCTTCAGCGCTATGCCAGGGATAACTCTTTTTTTGAAGGTATTTATGCGGATCGCATTTTGCATCTCGGTGAGCTGATTGATTTGGGAAAGGAAACATTTACGGATATGGATGCTTTTTATCGCTGGCTGAAGCGGGAAAAAAACATATTGGGTGTAAAGCTCGATTTTACTGCGCTTACTTCTACAAAGGGTATACAGCTTTTAATGGAAGAAATGGGTCGTATTCAACAGGGTATATTTATATGATGCTGTACAGGTTTACATCGGAAAAATACAGTGCTGATATATCAGGAGAAGGGGCACGCCGGTATGGTGGCCGGTGGAACAGTAAGGGCAATGCGGTGTTATACTGTAGCTGCGCTATTTCTTTGTCGCTGCTTGAGCTGTTTATTCATAAGGCCAGTTACGATGAAATAAAAACGAACATATTATTAACTATAGAAGTACCGGATGTGCCGGTAAAAACATTGTCAAATGCCGGGTTGAAGAAAAGCTGGCAAACAGATATTGACTATTGCCGTTTTATAGGTGATTCCTGGTTGAGTTCCGGTGAATCGCTGCTGTTAAAATTGCCTTCCGCCATCATTCCCCGGGAATATAATATACTGATAAATCCCGCTCACCCTGGTTTCAAGAAGGTAGCTGTAGCGTCTGCGCTTTTTTTTGAGTTTGATGCAAGGCTTTTTAAATGATACGGACAGTTTAAAATAAAAAAAACCGGGCGGTAACGTCCGGTTTAATAATTCTTTGATCAGAGGTGTGCTTGTGTATCATTGGGTGGGCTGCAATAACATTTCCTGGCTGTTGGTGATTTCATGGTTAATGGATGCTTTTGGGTTTCATAGTAATTGAAAGATCGGGAAAACTTGTCTTTCTAAAGGATCAGGATTTTAGGGTTGGTTTCAGGGGATAGGGATCTGCCATTCTATAGGTATTGAATTAAGGATTTTTAATGGTCTTTTTCAGGGTTTGGGTCTTTTCAGGGATTGGGATTAAAAGCGTAGCAACGTTGACAATATAAAGATGGTCAATGTTTCAGCAGTTGCATAATCTATTCGGCATACGCAATCTTTTCTTCGATTTTAATACACATTCCTTCGATGAACATTTTGGACGGGCATACTTTTTCCGTAAGGGTTATCATATGCTAACCCTAACCAGCAAAGTATAGTAATGAGGAAAGCGACCGCTACCGGCTGCCGGCAATTATGGCGCTGCTTTGGCTTTCTATATTTTTTGTCGCATTGCTTTGCTTCATATGGGCGGTGAAGACACCGCCCACGGCGGGCCGCCCCGGCTGGTGTCCCACCAGCCGGCGACAATTTGAAATGCACCCC
>NZ_DAOMQT010000040.1:0-38719 GCF_035445465.1 Agriterribacter sp. | reverse complement strand
AATGGAAAAATGACTGCGATAGTTTACATTTGCGCCGCCATTCCGTGCAGGAAGATGGCGCTTTTATACTTGATTTATAACTTCAGCTCCCTGGGGCTAGCTATAATGTCCATAGGGTGTACAGCAATATATACTATGCAAAAAAAGATCAGTTCCGCACTTATCTCCGTTTTTTATAAAGACGGACTTGAGCCCGTTGTAAAAGAGCTTCACAGACTTGGTGTTACCATATACTCTACCGGCGGCACCCAAAAATTTATTGAAGCTATTAACATCCCCTGTGTGCCGGTTGAAAGTCTTACCACTTATCCTTCTATATTGGGAGGGCGAGTAAAAACCCTCCATCCCGTTGTTTTTGGAGGAATTTTAGGCCGCCGCCACGTACCGCAGGATATAGCGGAAATGAAGGAATACAACATTCCTGAAATTGACCTGGTGATCGTTGACCTGTATCCTTTTGAAGAAACGCTGGCAGAGGCAAAGTCGTCTTCCTTTACAGGAAGCGCGGCAGAAGCGGAGAAAATGATCACGGAAAAAATTGATATCGGCGGGCCATCCATGATCCGCGCCGCGGCCAAAAATTGTAAAGACCTGCTGGTGGTGGCGGCTAAAGACGATTATGCGGCCCTGGTAAACCTGCTATCGGATCAAAACGGCGAAACTACTTTTGAGCAGCGCCGCGCGTTTGCCGCCAAAGCTTTTGAAATTGTAATGCATTACGACATTGCCATCAGCAACTATTTCAATCCTTCCGCTGCGGTATTGAATTATGGCGGTAAAGGACAAATATTGCGTTATGGTGAAAACCCTCACCAGCAGGGTGTTTTTTATGGTAACCTGGATGCTGTTTTTGATAAGCTGCACGGTAAGGAGCTTTCCTATAATAACCTCGTGGATGTGGATGCAGCCGTTCAGTTGATCGGTGAGTTTCCTTCTTTTGGAAATGAAGCGGGGCAGGAAGCCGTTTTTGCGATTATCAAACATACCAACGTTTGTGGAATAGCCGCACGGGGTAGTATTAAGGAAGCCTGGGATGCTGCCCTGGCAGGCGACCCGGAGAGCGCGTTTGGCGGCGTGCTGGTATGCAATGGGATAGTAGACAAACCTACCGCCGAAGCGATAAGCGAAATATTTTTTGAAGTGCTAATCGCCGGCGCGTATAGTGCAGATGCCCTAAGTGTTTTACAGGGTAAAAAGAACCGGATATTACTTACGCTGAAAGAAAAACCCGCTGCCACTCACCAGTCTAAAACAATACTGAACGGCGTGCTGATGCAGGAAAATGATAAAGGCAATTACACCGAATGGAAAGAAAGCGGGGGCAGGGAAACCACGGCCGGAGAAAAAGCAGACCTGGGTTTTGCCAATATCGTTTGTAAACATTTAAAATCGAATGCCATTGCCCTGGTAAAAAATAAACAGTTGCTGGGTAAAGGGTGCGGACAAACCAGCCGTATAGACGCCCTGCGCCAGGCAGTGGAGAAAGCAGGGCAGTTCAAGTTTAATTTGAATGGCGCTGTGCTGGCTTCAGATGCTTTTTTTCCTTTTGATGATTGTGTTAAGCTGGGTCATGAAGCGGGCATCACCGCTTTTATACAACCCGGTGGTTCTATACGCGATAAAGATTCCATTGCATATTGCGTGCAAAACAAGCTGGCGATGGTTATTACCGGCTTAAGGCATTTCAGGCATTAACAGGCAGCAGCTTATAGTGTCTGTAGTATAAAGTGGAACAATAACGATTAACTTGTCATTTCATGTTTCACAGTTAAAAAAACAATATGGACACTATCTGTACGGTTTGCCTGCAGCACCTGTTATGAAAAACTATATCTACGATATTTATGGCAGGGCTAAAAGCATCATAGAACCTGTTTACCTGCGCAATCAAAGCGACAGAACCAAAGCGGTGCTGGCAGTGGTAGTGGTTTGCTTTTTCTGGGGAACCACATGGCTGGCATCTAAGAAAGGCGTACAGTATATGCCTGCCCTGCAGCTTGCGGGTATACGGCAGTTCCTTGCGGGATCCTTTTTCCTGGGTTATTTTTTTATAAAAGGGTTTAAGCTGCCCACCCGCGATCAGTTTATTCAGTTTGGATGGATGAGCCTGCTGATGATCGTTATCAATAATGGTTTCAGTACCTGGTCTATGAAATATATCCCCAGCGGGCTGGGTGCGGTAATAGGCGCGGCATCTCCTTTATGGATCGCCATACTAAGCACATTTGTGTTTAAGGAAACGAAGCTTAATGCCATGACGATCATTGGCCTGCTGCTTGGTATAAGCGGCATCCTTATCATTTTTTCAGATTACCTGCAGGATCTTTTTAATACTAATTTTTCTGTGGGCATAGTATTAAATCTTATAGCATCGGTTACCTGGGCCTTTGGTACCATATTTACTGTAAAGAACGCCAAACATGTTAATCCCTACTTTAGCTTAGGCTGGCAAATGTTCCTTGGAGGGATCGTGCTTTTATTGGTAGCCTGGTTCAGCGGGCAGTACACCCCTTTGCATAGTACAGGCGCGGAGGTTTGGTATTCTATTTTATACCTGGTATTTGTGGGCAGCATCATTACGTATTCCGCCTTCGTTTACGCGTTAAAAAGGTTGCCGGCGCAGCAGGTGTCGGTATATGCATATATTAATCCTATTGTGGCTGTAATAGTAGGCGCATTGCTGAACAGTGAAAAATTAACCATCATCATAGCTGCCGGAACCATAGTAACCATACTGGGTATTTACCTGGTAAACACAGGATTTAAAAGAAAGGCGAAGATGGATAATGAATAGACGATCATAAAAAAGCAATATTGCCACAGCGACACAAAGACTCACAAAACATTTTATGCTTTTCTACATAGCAGTCACCAGGACACGAAGACGCAGGACACAACCTGGTGCAACTTAGTGCATTAGTGTCTTAGTGGCACCCTCTTATTACTTATCACTGAAGACACAGGGCGTTTTACTTTGTGATTCTGGCCTTTGTGGCAAAATCACCGATGCTGTATGATTTTTTCACTTTACGTAACATAAACTTAATATAGGGGTTATAAATTGATAATCAGCAGTATATGGCTGATCAGATTTGTTCTGTATAAGTTGTTCATTTTTTTCATTATAATAGGAATATCTTGCCTGCAGTTCAAAAATCCCATATATGCATATCACACATACCATGCTGACAACAGCAAGCCCCGAAAAGATCTGGAAAATATGGACGGATGTAAAGAACTGGAAACAATGGGATGTGATGTTGCGGGAGGCTTTGCTGAAAGGCAGCTTTCAAAAAAATGTTCATGGTGTGCTAATTCCTGAAAAAGGTCCAAAAGCGGGTTTTACCGTTACTTCCTGCGATCCTAATTTTTCTTATACCGTTACCACCAAACTGCCACTGGCCCAAATACACATTCATCGCTTTCTTGGCTATCACAATATGAAAACCACATTTACGCATGAAATATGGGTGGAAGGCCCGTTAAGCTGGATGTGGTGGAAACTGTTTGGCCGCAATGCTTCCAGCGATCTTTCGCAGGCTATGAAAAATGTAAAGCAATTAGCGGAGGCTGAAACGTCCTCACCACTAGCAACAGACCATCCCCTTCTCACTGTTCAGCATTGACCACTCACCCTTACAAATCCCAGTATACTACCTCTTTTAAAAATAATTCATACACTTCCTTCCAGCCATCAAACATCTTATTGCTCCCCAAAAAATTATTGTGCCAGATGCTGATCATGGCGCCATTTACTTTTTTAATGATATCGTGGTAGTATTGTATTTCACTATATGCCTGCGAAGGGGTAAGTTTTTGCTCGTAGTATGCATTGGCATCCATAAAGCAAAAAGGGTATACTAATAATGATGTTTTTTCTTCTCGTGGAAGATCATACCAGTAAAAAGGAGAAGCGATGGAAGCCCGGAAGCCATTAATGGTTCCATAGCCCATTGAAAATTCATTTAAAATGCCATGATCAATTAATTGCCGGTAGGTGCCGGGCAGGGTAAAGCGAATATAATGCTGGCGGCTGTGCACTACTTTCCGGCCAATAATGTCTTCCAGTGTTTGTATTTCCGCTTCCAGCAATTCGTTATTATCACCACTTTGCCAGGATGGGTGTATACCTGTATTGTAGCCCGCTGCATGATACCTGATCAGTTCCCGCATTTCAGCATGCCGCGGATCAACATTCTTGTCGTATTCGCCCGGTGAAGCCGCCACAAGAAAAAAATAATAGGGTTGCAGGTTATATTTTAGATGCAGCGCATAAAGCCATTCGTATACATCAAAAGGGTCTTCTTTCTTTTTGGCGAGTACGGCTATACGTTCTTTCATATCAGCCAGTTCTCCTTTCAGAAGGGAACGCACTAACCCGCCTGCATTTCTTGTAATACCTTTATGCAGGTACGAAAAGGCGATATCAATATCATAGGTGGGTATAAACCTGAATTTCTTTATCGCGAAGACCAGCGTGGTAAATTTAGACTGCAATGATTTTTGGAAATCAACAAGCCAGTAATTGATCAAAGGCTGCTGCAGGAATCCTTCTTTGTATGCTGTGCTTTCGGTATGCGTGAATCGCCCGTATTTATCCGGCTGGTGCGGCAGGTACTCCTCATACCTGCTGAGCAAATAAAAAGAGGCGGCAAAAATATCAAAAGACAGGTCGCCATTGTCTGTGGGGAATAGTATTTTGTATCCGCCGCGTTCTTTGCAGGGAATGTTTTGCGGTGTGATGCCGGTTTCGAATAACAGCGATGCCGGTATTATTTTCAGCTCATCCTGCGCTAAGGTATCGGGGGAATAATTGATCTTAGGCCCTTCATGCTCCCTAAATTCATCGGGCCGGGTGGTGAAGGATACGGCTATACCACTCAGGTTATCCAGCAAAACATCCGCTATATATTGTAGTCTTGGGCTGTTATATGTAGAATAGATCAAAAGCATGCATCCACAAAATAAACAAGTAAAAGAAACCAGCCGAAAAAATTACGAAGTACTTTTTTATGCCACCCCGCATTTAGCGAAGCAGCGTAATTATTTTGGAGGGGTATGCTGCTCTTTCCATATTTCATTAAATGTTTTGGCGGGAAACTGCAATGCGCTTCTGTGTGTTGCCCACCCCTTAAAAAGCTTGCTTACGATCCTGCTTTTTAATTTGCCGTTGCCCATATTCATCATTCCCCGGTGCAGCATGGCCTGCTTCCACCCTTTCCATGCCATCCGTTCTGCAAAGGAAGTATCGTGATGCGCCACCGCTTCATGCCGGTTTTCGAGCAATAGCTCATGCAGGTTGATCTTTACGGCGCATACTTCGGTACAGTTCCCGCAAAGGGAAGAAGCGTAGCTTAAATGCTTCCACTCATTCAATCCTTTTAAATGCGGTGTAATAACACTTCCTATAGGCCCGCTATACGTGGTATTATAACTGTGTCCGCCAATGTTTTTGTATATGGGGCATGCATTGAGGCAGGCGCCGCAGCGAATGCAATACAAGGCTTCACGCGCTTTTGCATTAGCCAGCAGGTTAGTTCTTCCGTTGTCTAACAATATAACATACATTTCTTCCGGCCCGTCTGTTTCGCCGGGTTGCCGGGGTCCGGAAACAATGGTATTGTAAACGGTGATGCGCTGACCTGTGCCATAGGTTGACAGCAGCGGCCAAAAAAGCCCGAGGTCTGAAAAGGAAGGGATTACTTTTTCGATGCCCACAATGGCAATATGTACAGGAGGCCAGGCGCAGCTTAAGCGTGCATTGCCTTCATTTTCCGTAATGGCTATGGCGCCTGTATCGCTAATTAAAAAATTAGCGCCGGTAATACCTATTGCTGCCTGTGTAAACTTTTCCCGTAAAATATTGCGGGCAACCTGTGTCAATTGTTCCGGGTTGAGCCTTGAATCCGTTCCTAATTTTTCAGCAAAAAGCTTAGCGATGTCTTCCTTGCTTTTATGCATGGCAGGGGTAACAATATGATAAGGCGCTTCTTCGTCTAACTGTTGTATATATTCGCCAAGATCCGTTTCTATGCTTTCTATACCGTGTTCCTTCAAAAAAGCGTTCAGGTGAATTTCTTCCGTCACCATGCTTTTGCTTTTTACAATGGTTTTACATGCTTTTGCTTTACAGATCATCAATATTTCATCCAAAGCCTGCTCCGCTGTTTCCGCCCATATTACTTTCCCGCCTCTTGCTGTAAACTGTCTTTCAAATTCCTCCAATTGCTGATCTAAGGTTTCTATAGCTCTCCATTTCACATTCTTTGCTCTTTCCCTCGCTAAGTTCAGGTCATGGAACTGCAACTTACCCGCAGGTACAGCAGCATTATATTTACTGATATTGTGATTGATGGTGCGGCGGTGCTCCAGGTCGGCCGCTTTGATGGTACTTTTAGCAATAAATGTAGACGCCTGTTCAGTCATGTTCGTCGTAATATTGTTTGGCAACCTGGTCAAGAACGCTGTAAAAATCCTCACCAAATCTCCTGATTAGTGCCTCTTTCAGAAAAACATATACCGGCACTTCTAACTTTTTGCCCAACTGGCAGGCAGGATTACACAGCGTTTCCCGCGGCTCATAGTTTACCAGCTCGTATGTTTTTGTTTTTTTTGTTTTAACCGGGTACAAATGGCAGCTTATGGGTTTTTTCCATTGCGTTTTGCCATCTAAATAGGCCTGCTCAATACCGCATTTAATAATCCCCTTATTGTCGTAATGGCCGTATGCGCAAATTTTGCCATTAACGGTGGGGGTTACCCAGCCAAAATCCTTATCGTAATAATACCTGCCTCTTTTTTCAATTTCTGCTAATCCTTCTTTCGTAAGATAGGGCTTCACCGCTTCAAAAATGGCATTGAGCGTTTCCGTTTCTTCGCCCGTTAAAGGTGCGCCGGCATCTCCATCTTCACAACAGCCGCCCTTACACTTCATAAGGTCGCACACAAATTGAGCTTTTACCACCTCATCACTTACCAGTATGTTATCAATTTCTATCACGGGTATTTTTTTGTAAAGATACTGTATTGTGCAGGCGTGGAAACAGGAGAAACAGAGAAATGTGGAAGTGTGGAAAATGTGGTGAATGTGGGAAATTGGAGAAATGTTTATTTTTGAAAGAGAGACTGGTAATTCGAAAGCATAAAAAGAAAAATGCAGGCACACCATTTGAATCATTATTATGTTGTATCAAAAATTCAGCCCCTGCGCACAACTGGCTCCTTTTATTGAAACCTATTATATATGGACTTCCCAAAAAGAACTGGTAAGCAACCTGGTTGTTGAGTCTCCGCCTAATGGCTTTTGCTCCGTCGTATTCAATACCGGGGATGCATATACGCTAAAGAATAAGAAATACGATATGCTTGCTGTTCCCGGTAGTTTTATTGCAGGTCAGGCCATATACAGTTATTCATTGACATTAAGCGGCTGTATAGCTGTTGCAGGAATCGTTTTTAAGCCTGCCGGGCTGGCTTCGTTATTCCATCTGCCGGTATATGAGTTTACGGAAGAAAGGATTGATTTGAAGGAAAAGATCAGCTCCCGGCTGGTAGCGCATATAGAAGAACAATTAAAAATCCTTACCGATGCTTCAGAAAAGGCAAAGCTGATGGAACAGTTTGTTTTGGAATTATGCCACCACAATATTCCGGAGCCCGATGAAATTGATATTGCCGCCAACCGTATTGTTGAGCTGAACGGTATGCTGCATGTAAATGACCTGCTGAAAGATATATTTATGTCACGCAGGAACTTCGAAAGAAAATTTTTTAAAAAAGTAGGGCTTAGTCCCAAATATTATGCGCGTATCCGGCGCTTTTCATTTTTAATGAACAGGATAGCGGGTAAAAAGGAAGCAGACTGGGTACAGCTTTTCAGCGACTGCGCTTATTATGACCAGTCGCATTTTATAAAAGATTTTATAGCATTTACGGGCCGTACTCCGCAGCAATACCTCGAAGCCAATAAAGAGCTGGCTACCATGATTCAAAAGCCGGTAACAAAAGCCCTTCAATAACAAATACTGCTCCCCGAACAATTTTGTCGCAGTTTTACAATGAAACCGGTGCTGGTTGTTATTACTTTTATGCAACAAACAGCGAAAATGAAACAGTTCATCCTCCTATTACTTTTCACCGGTTTTTTATTTCAGTCGTGCAATAATAAAACTACGGAGCAAACATTAGCCGCAAGTTTCGATGAAACTAAAGAAATGGAAAAAATTATGCAGGTAATTGAAGGAGAAACCAGGTCCTTTTATAAACGGGATTATGAAAGCTGGAAAAACTTTTATATTCATACACACTATGCGTTCCAGGCCTGGAATAACGGGGATGGCACTATAGATGCCAAAACAGGATGGGCTGCAGTTGATTCCGGAATCGGCAATTACATCAAAACCTATCCGGTAGAGCCGGGAGGCAGCAGCCATCCGGTGGTGTTGCGCAAAAACATGATCACCAAATTTTATGCAGATACTGTTGCCTATCTGTTGTGGGATCAGTATAACAGCGACCAGGCAGGTAAGCAATTTCAATTTAGCAAGGAACTGAGGTTAATGGAAAAGCAAAACGGGGAATGGAAGATCGTAAATGTTTCGGCCTTCTGGGATTACAGGAATGCTGTGCCGTCCGACAATTTGAAGTAACTATTTTTTAACAAAATAAAATTACAGTTATGCCAGCCGCCATCCGCGAACAACACGCATTAAGCCTTAAAAATGCATGCGTGGCTTTTATGTTCGCTTACCAGCAAAAGAATGTAGATAAAATGCTCAGCCTCTGCCATCCCGAAGGAACAATAGATTTTAAGCCCCTGGGTGATGCCGGAAAAGGTAAGATCCACGAGTTGGGGAAAGGCATCTGGTCTGCCCTGATTGATTGTTTCCCCGATATTGATAATACCTTAGATGCTGCCGTAGCGGAAGACGACAATTCCGTTCGCTGCCAGGTAGTGATACGCGGAACGCAGGAAAAAGATTTTGGCGATATTCCCAATAAAGGGTTGCACTTCGACAGTGATCATATTTTTATTTTCCGTTTAAACCCTGAAAATAAAATAACCGATATCCAGATCAGTTGGGATCATGAGGATCTGAAAAAACAACTGGGTAGCTGAACGTTTGGCAAACCTAATGTAAAAGATTCGGGAGCATTCATGCGCCTGCGATACTTGTTTTCCCTGCATCATAAGGATCATTTTCCTTTTTCCAATCATTCCTTTTGTAAAAAACCTCTTTATACGTATACGTGGTATAGCAGGTGCTGTTATTGCATTGCTGTACTTAAAAGAAATTAAACGCCAGGATAAAAAGGTAATACACGCTATAAACATTTCCATTATTAAAATCACCCAATGGGGTATTGAATTTAAATGGGATGACCCTTAGGTTTGAAATAGATTTTATCTGCTTGCAACCACAAGTAAATTAAAACTGCAAAATTCAGGTAAACTTTCAAAACCGACAGTATGAAAAAAAACTGCTTCTTTAGTTTTATTTTGCTTTTGGCCCTTTTTAATGCAGTTAAAGCGCAATCCACCATCGAAGGATCAATGCGCCGGTGCATTCCTTGTCAGGGGGGCGAAGGCGGGGGTGGTAATAATGGCGGAACTATTACATGCCCTTCCGGCGCAAGCCTTTATGTAAATGCGGACCGGCCAAATGATGAGGGCAATGGAACTACATGGGCTACTGCCAAAAAAACATTACAGGCGGCATTGGATATTGGTAATGCCTGCAATAATATTAAAACCATTTATGTAGCCGCGGGCATTTATAAGGCCAGCGAATCTGTAGCTCCTGAATTTAGAGACGCTACTTTTTTTATAGGAAATAATTATAGCCTTATAGGCGGATATCCTAATAGCGGCGGAGAAAACAGAGTGCGGGATTATATCAATAATCCTGTTATCCTTGACGGGGATATAGCCGATCAGTTTGAGAGCTACCATGTGCTTACTTTGTACGATGTTAGTAACCTGGCTATTGACGGATTTCAGATACGAAACGGCTTTGCTGATGGCACAGGCAGCATTGAGATTGATGATAATGTTAGAATGCGAAGGGATAATGGCGCAGGGGTTTATTTGCTGAATACCGTAAACATAACATTTGAAAATTGCGCAATCTATAATAATGTGGCCAATAGCGGGCAAACCGGAGGCAGTAATGGAGGTGGCATTTATAGCGATAATGCTCAGGTGCGTTTTACAAATTGTGTTATCGCGAATAATATTGTAGCTAATAGCGGAGGAGCCATATACAGCACGCGAAATTCTACAGTACATTTTAATAATAGCACTTTATATAACAACATCGGCATAATTGGAGATAATGTTGCGGATAACCGAAACAGTAATCTTTCATTCACAAATACTATAGTATGGAATGCTGCCGGTGCTCTTCCATTATGGGGCAGTCATGGATCCACAGATATAAAAGGAGTTAACTATTGCATTATTGCCGGCGGATATACCGGCATCGGCAATTTGAGTGTTGACCCGGAATTCAGAAACCCGGCAGATCCTGACGGAGCAGATAATAAATGGTTTACGGGTGATGACGGATTAAATATTTTGTCATGCAGTCAGGCCATAAACAGGGCAGTCAATGCAGGCATCAGTGGCTATGATGAGGATATAACCGGTAAGGAAAGAATTATTAATGAGATAGCAGATATAGGAGCTTATGAATATCAATTTGAAGTAATGCCTGGGTCTGCGGCAATGCTTGCAGAAAACAGAACCGAAACGGATACGTACGTTTATGGAGGTACCACTGCTTTAGTTTCCGGTTGCAAAATAATCGCGTCTGTGTTACCCAACCAGGCTAACCCTCTGTGGGGAAGAGTAAAAGCAATTTCATTTGTCCATACTTCGGTGCCCCAATATAATGATGAATACTACGTTGCGAGGCACTACGATATTTCTCCTCAAAGCGATAACCCTTCTACGGCAACCGCCAAAGTAACACTGTATTTTACGCAGGAAGATTTTGACAATTATAATACAGCGGTCGGTACAAAAAAAGACCACCTTCCTGCCGGTTCCGGCGATGCAGCTAACAAAGCTAAGCTTCGCGTAAACCAATTTCATGGTATTTCATCCGATGGACGGGGATTGCCCGGCTCCTATGATCCCGATGCCGGCTTCAAATTAATTAATCCGGAAGATGAAGATATTGAATGGCATCCCGGAAGAGGGTTGGAACCGGGCTACTGGAGTGTGAGTTTTAACGTTACAGGGTTCAGCGGCTTTTTTATTACTGCCGGAACCAATAGCGCGCTGCCTGTTACTTTCATAAACTTTACCGCAACATTGGTTGATAATGAGGTTAAACTCAACTGGCAAACCTCATCAGAGCAAAACAGCAGTCATTTTGTTGTTCAGCGGAGTGCGAACGGCATTGATTTTGAAAATAGAGTCCGCGTAAATTCGGCAGGCAATAGCAATAGTGTATTGCAATATGGCTGGACGGATGATGTTTCCTCTGTTATGAACAATACTTCCGTATTGTATTACAGACTACAGCAGGCAGACTTAGACGGGAAATACGATTTTAGCAGGATTGAGCAGGTAAAACTAAAAGGAGAGGATGTGGTTCATTCAATAGTAAACCCTGTGCAGAGCAATATTGTATTTTCTATAAGTACGAACAAGGCCGGATTATTATACATCAGAATAATAGACATGCAGGGCAGGATATTGGTACATAATCGAAAGCAATCGTTTAAAGGAAACAATACCATTAGTTTACCCGCTCACAACTTGGCCAAAGGCATTTATCTGATAGAGGTTATGAAAGAAAATAGCCGGATAGTAAAAAAGCTGATAAAAGAGTAATACTGCATAAAATCAGATAAGCCTGCGAGGCAATTGTATAACTAATACAAAATTGCTGATATCCTATTCTTATCACCTATGAGCAGCCTTCCATGAAGGACATGTAATAACTACTAAAGTATTAACGGGCCGGTAAACAAATATTATGAACACTGCAACTGCTACTTTTATTAATAATCTGCCGGTCACTCCTGTTTCCCAGGCAAATCGTATTCCATCCGTTGATGTGCTGCGTGGTATTGCTTTGCTGGGAATATTGCTGATGAATATCACGGAATTTTCCATGCCGCAACGCTATTCCGAAGCTTTTCGCACCGATCCGAGCAATGTAAACTTCTGGGTAAGGGCCGTAATGCTTGTTTTTTTTGAAGGTAAAATGCGTGCCATGTTTTCTATGATCTTCGGCGCGGGTATTCTTTTATTCATCGCAAATAAAAAAGCACGTGAAAGCGTTATCACATTTTTATTTTACAGGCGGATGGGCTGGCTGATATTATTTGGGCTGGTTGATGCTCATCTGCTGCTCTGGGAAGGCGATATTTTATATTTCTACGGCGTAATTGGAATGATCGCTTTCCTGTTCAGAAAAATGAAGCCCCAATACCTGATTATAGCATTACCGTTGGTTGCCATTGTTGAGTTTGTAACTCAAACCATGTTTTATCAGGACATCCGGCAAAAGAGATTGGATTATGTACAGGTTAAACAATCTATTGGTTTACAACAACCGGATGAATCACAAAAAAAGGTTTTGGCGGAATGGCGGGAAATGGAGTTGAGCTTTATTCCCAACGACCAGGATATTATTGAGAATACCAGTAAAATGAAATCGGGCTACAGCACTGTGGCAAAAAAAGTCCGGAAAGCTTCCTTGGAGTTTCAAACCAAATACCTCATTTATGGGATATGGGATCCCCTGGCTTTAATGTTGCTGGGCATGGCCTTGTACAAATGGGGTTTCTTTACCGGCAAATGGACAAGAAGAAAATATAAATGGACGGCTTTGCTGGGCTATGGCGCAGGATTGCCTTTAGTGCTATACGATTTTTACTATGGGTATACTTATTTCCCTAACCTCGCGGCAGTTTTTGTCCATATGGAAAAGCACGTTATTGCCTGGATAAACCTTATTTACCCTGTTCAGCGAATACTACTGGTTTTAGCCCATACTTCATTAATCTTATTAATTTTTCAATCCGGTATACTACAGTCTCAGTTCCGCAGGCTGGCAGCAGTGGGGCAAATGGCATTAACCAACTATGTAATGCAAACCGTCATTTGCACACTTTTCTTTTTTGGTTATGGGCTCAACTATTTTGGCAGGCTGGAGTATTACCAGGTATTTTATATCGTGTGCTTCATCTGGTTATTACAGTTCTTTTTAAGCCCGTTATGGCTGCGCTATTTCAGGTTCGGTCCCTTAGAGTGGCTTTGGCGAAGCCTTACCTACCACCAGGTACAGCCTATGCGCAAAAAAATGCAAAAGCTTTAACCAAAGGGGGAAAAATATTTTATGCCGTTGGTACAACGCGGCTAAACGACTTTACCGATTTTTTTCAATTAAAGGAAAAGAAAAATCTGCAAGCCGCAGCCAGGGGATACATTAAAACAGAAGGCGCCTATCACGCAACAGTCTTTACAATGAACGAATGGAAACCCTTTTTTCAAAAAGGCATTATTAGTTCGCTTGGAAAAGTATCAACCAAAGAAGTAGTTGTAAATAAGAAAAGCCGAAAGGTTTTTTATATTGACAAAGGAGCCGTAAAAGTACTGTAGTTTCAACTTTAGGGATGACAGTGAAGCGTTGATTTGCCTGCCAGGCACCTGCCTCACGGGTCTGTTGTTGTGTTTCGTAAAATGCGCGAATCACGGAGAAAATGAAAAAATAATAATAAGTAGCAGGGCTTAATACTTGTAACGAGAAGGGAGTTTCGTTGGCAAACCATAAACCATAAACGCTCCCCTATTTCCATTCCAGCGTATTGATCATATGCATCATATCCTGCTGTAAAAAATCGTATACAATGTGTAGAGAATCTTCATTGGGGGTAGCGTTAAAATACAAAGCGCCGCGAAGGAAATGTTTAACGGTATCGGTTGCAAAAAACTGCCTGCCGGTTGCCGCATTGCCGCCTACGGTAAAAAAAATGCCGCCAATGCCATGAGGCGTTACAAATGCCGAATCTTGAATGGAAGAGGCTTTTACGGTATGCTTGAACGTAATTTTATAGGCGTCTTCGCGGAGGTTTTCAAACGTGTTTAAGGAAGAAGAATCTTTATATCCGTGATCGGTTTTTACGCGGTATGATGATCTTCCCCCGATCGTTTTATAGCTCAGGTATATCCGCGCGTTAAAAGAAGGAATGTCAATATTGATCCAGTAAGGATTGTCGGGGTTTTCATCAAAAAGAGCGCTGTCTTTAGTAACCGTGCTGTATACCGGGTACTCAAAGCTATACGGATAACCAGGCTGGTTGAACAACTGGTACTGATGCTGCGGAAAGTTGATGGCAAAATATCCTTTGGGCCGGGGCGTGTAATTGCTGTTACAGGAAAATAGTATCGTGGTAAACAAGAACAAAAAGGAGAGGGGAAGGCCTGTTTTTTTAATCATCTTACAATTACTTTAATGCCTATGTTACTGAGCGGTTAACAGCCTGATGGTTACTTTTACTTTTTTAATCCTGTTTTTGTCAATTTCGATAACCGTAAATTCAAAATCGCCGATCGGGATCACCTGTCCTTCCTGCGGTATTTCACCGGCCAGCTCCAGTACCAGTCCGGCAATGGATTCGCTTTCCCCTCTTACCTGGTCAAAGGTATCTGCATTTAAGCCCATGGCCTTACATGCGTCTGTTATCATTATGCGTCCTTCAAAAATATACGTATGGTCGTCTATCTTTTTATTCACACTTTCTTCGTCATCGAACTCATCGCGGATATCGCCAATAATTTCCTCCATGATATCTTCCATGGTCACAATGCCTTCTGTTCCGCCAAATTCATCCACCACAACGGCAAAATGCGTATTCTTTTTTTGCAGCTCGCGTAAAAGATCTTTGATCAGGTTTTGTTCGGGAACAAAATAGGGCTGCCGGATCAACTTGCGCCAGTCGAAATCATCCGTTTCATTTATAAAAGGCAATAGATCTTTGCTGTGTATAATGCCTACTACATCATCGAGGTTGTTTTTATATACCGGCAGCCGGGAATAATGCAGCTCTTCTATTTTGCGCATCAGTTCCCTGAAACCCGTATCGTAATCAATAGCGCTCACGTCAAGCCGGGTACGCATAATTTGCTTAACCGTAACCTGCCCGAACCGCGCTATTCCACGGAGAATGTTTTTTTCCTCTTCCGTGGTATTTTCTGTGGCGTTCATTTCTATTGCCTGGTCAATATCTTCGGGATTGTATACATGGTGATGTTTTATCCCGCCGAAGCTTCTTTCAATACCATCGGTAAATTTTACAAACCACCTGCTCATGCTGCTGAAAAAGCTGTAGAGCACTTCAATGAGCAGGGAAGCGCTGTAAGCAAACCTGATATTATTTTGCGTAGCCGACACTTTGGGCAGGATTTCCCCGAAAAGCACCAATAAAAAAACAATAACAATTAATTTGATAATGAAATTCAGAAAAGCATTGGGCTGCTGCAGCAATTCATCCATTAATACATTAGATACGATAATGGTGCCTATGTTTACGAAAGTGTTGGCTATTTGCAGTGTGGCAAGCAGCCTTTTGGGCTGATCCAGCAGGGTGATAATTCTGCGGGCTGACGGGTGCTGCTTTGTTTTGAGCATATTAATATCCCTGTAGGTAAGGGAAAATAAAGCCACTTCTGCCCCGGATACAAAAAAAGATACAATGAGTAATGACAGCAGCAGTATAATTAAAATGGTAATGCTTTGCGGATTAACAGCCAGTAGCACGGGCTCAAGCTTAAGCAGACTGTTATATAAAACCGATAGGTGATCCAAGCCGGGTATTTTTTGTGAGTAATGCGGTGTAATCATAAAGGCAGGTCAATGGCCTGCCTGTTTTATTAACGTACAAAAATAAGTATTCGTGTAAGATCTTAAAAAGCCATATTTTCAGAGGAAGAATCGCTTACAGGAGGTACATCACTATTGAATCCCTCCGGGTGATCGCCGGAATGGTTAACGCCATGCGGTCCATCCGCTCTTTTATCCAGCATAATCAGGTTATCCCCTACTACTTCGGTAGCAAATTTACGGTTGCCCTCCTTGTCTTCCCAACTCCGTGTACGCAATCTTCCCTCAATATACACCAAGCTGCCTTTGTGAAGATATTTTTGTGCCAGTTCCGCTAACCCGCGCCACAGCACTACGGTATGCCACTCTGTTTGGCTTATTAATTTTCCGGTGCGGTCTTTAAAAGTTTCTGTTGTTGCCAATGGAAATTTTGCTACGGCAATATTCCCCTCTAAGAACTGAATGTCAGGATCCTTACCCAGGTTACCAATTAACATAACTCTGTTTACTCCTCGCATAAAACTTGTTTTAGATTCGTTCAAATGAACTTCATTCATCAATGCTGACTTAAATTTACATTTTTTTCCTGCAAATAAGTAATCATAAATTTTGGAAAAGGGTAGTTGCCGAGCTCGCGATGTGTTACGCCTGTAAAATCGGCTCCCAGATCAGGGGCTTTATTTACGCTGATTTCAATAAATTGTCCGCGCACCGTTTGATGGGTAAGCTGCTGGGTATATATTCTTGAAATCTTTGTAACCCTTGCTTCGTTCCGGCTGAGTAATTGCTTTACAGGCGGGAGCAGCAGCCAGTTCTTTTTGGTGATGGCGCTGTCTTTTTCCACCAGTAAAAATTCGTGCAAATTTTGCCAAATGTCTTTGGCGGTTCTTTTGCGGATATATACCCTGCTTTTGTATGTAATAATAAAATAATACAGCCAGCGGTTTTTTTTAACGATTTTCTTTTCTTTTACAGGAAGCTGGGCCACCAGTCCAAGTTGGTATGCCCTGCAGTTGGTTTGCATGATACATTCACGGCAGTCGGGCGATTTGGGCTTACAAACCACAGCGCCAAAATCCATGATTGCCTGGTTATAGAGTCCGGGTTGCTTTTTATCCAGCAATTCAAAAGCCAGCTTGTTCAGCAATGTCTTTCCTTTTGCCGAATCTGCAGGAGTTTTAATTCCGCCTATCCTGGCCAGTACCCGCAGCACATTGCCATCTACCACGGCATAAGGAAGATTAAAGGCAAAGGAAGCAATGGCCGCTGCTGTGTAAGGACCTATCCCGGGCAGCTCCAGTATTTTTTCATACATGGCGGGAAAACGGCCGCCGTAATCTTTATCAATGATCCTGGCCGCAGCGATGAGGTTTTTGCATCTGGAATAATAGCCCAGTCCTTCCCATAGTTTAAAAATTGTTGTTTCCGGGGCATGGGCCAGTTGCTGTACAGTTGGAAATTTTTTTATAAACTTCAGGTAGTAATTCCACCCCTGTTCTACCCTGGTTTGCTGAAGAATGATTTCGCTTAACCATATTTTATAAGGGTCTTTTTCGCCTTTCCAGGGCATCGCTCTCCGGTTGTACTTTTTGTTCCACAACAACAGCTTTTTAGTGAAAAATAACTTCATTATAAGGGTAATTAACTGTTATTCAAGCTTATGCCGGTCTTTTTGTTTATATAATATACAATTTTCTGATATTCTGTGCGTTCAGTAGTAATCAGATGCATTATGCCAAAAAATCAATGTGTTTTTTGCAGGTACACAACACGATAAAAAAAATATTTATAACAATAACTTGCAGGAAATATATTATTTGTGTTATTTTATCATTGAATTTCATTTACTTATAAAAATACAATACCATGCGAAAAGCCGATCTCATTAACAATATCTCTGAAAAAACCGGAATTCCAAAAGTAGATGTTTTAGTTACACTGGAAACTTTGTTTAAAGAGGTTAAAGAAAATCTTTCCAAAGGAGAAAATATTTATATCCGCGGTTTTGGAAGCTTTATAACCAAGAAGAGAGCCGCTAAAATAGGACGTAATATTAAGAAAAACATAGCAGTACATATACCTGAACATTATATACCTGCATTTAAGCCCGCTAAAGAATTTGTTCACGAAGTAAAGAAACTGCAATCGGCTAAACCGGTTGAGGAGAATTTTGATGATGAGACGGAAGATAGCATTTAACTTCGCTCCAAATTCAAGATGAGTGAAAAAACAACAATGGATAGTTGTGGCATCGGGGCTCGTGCTTTTATTGAGCCTTTATTTTTTGGGGAGAACCAAGCCACATGCTTCAAAAACCCCGGCGGCGCAGGCAGCGGCCGACCATAAAGAAGAACAATTAGAATCCGCTTCTATACTTGAAACTGCCAAATCAAGGCTTTCGCCCGAACGGCAGGCCTGGCTTACTGCAAAAGAAAATTCTGTTGTAAGAGGAGATGTAGCCGGCCAGAAAATAAAATTATACGATGAACTGGCTGCTTTTTGGAAGGATTCTGCCCATGTTTTTGAGCCTTTCATGTATTATCTCGGCGAAAAGTCCAAATTGGAAAATTCTGAAAAAAGCCTCACCTTTGCAGCCCATTTATATTTAAAGCAGCTTAAAGGTGTAGACCAGCATGCTTTGCAGGTATGGATGGCCAACCAGGCTGCTGACCTGTTTAAACAGGCACTAACGTTGAATCCGGAGAATGATTCCAGCAAAATCGGATTAGGAAGCAGTTATATTTTTGGTGCATCCGGTGCTTCAAGCCCAATGGAAGGCATTCAGAAATTACTGGAGGTGGTGCGTAAAGACTCCACCAATATGTATGCACAGTTTATGCTGGGGTATGGTGGAATAATGACGGGTCAGTATGATAAGGCTATAGAAAGACTGAACCTGGTAGTACAGGCTGAACCTGATAACACGGAAGCGGTTTTTTTATTAGCCGAAGCGTATGAGCGCCATGGTGAAAATGCCAAAGCTGCACAGTGGTATGAAACAGGTAAAAAATTTGTGCAGAACCCGGAAGCGCTTAAAGAAATTGATAAGAGAATTAAAGAATTGCAGCATTAAAATATTGAATTAATAATAATCACCTAACAAAAAACTATTTGGTTTATGCCTTGTGGTAAAAAAAGAAAACGTCATAAAATTGCTACCCATAAACGTAAAAAGCGCCTGAGAAAAAACCGTCATAAGAAGAAGAACAAATAACTACTGCTGTTTTTCAATGCCGGATAACCTGCACTGAATGATGTGTTAATGTGAAGCTGAGGGGCCGGGCTGCTTGTATCCGCAGTTGCATATAAATGTAAAACCTGTATATGCAAACAGACTGCCCAATGGTTTTCTCCTGTTTGTTTGACGGTTCATTAAATGGCTTTTTTACTTGAACAAAGAATTAATTATTAATGCGGCTCCTGTAGGCGTAGAAATTGCCCTGCTGGAAGACAAAAAACTGGTAGAACTGCACCACGAAAAAGCAGACGCCAGTTTTGCGGTGGGAGATCTGTACCTTGGAAAAGTAAAAAAACTTATCCCGGGACTCAATGCCGCTTTTGTAGACGTAGGCTTCGAAAAAGATGCCTTCCTGCATTATACGGATCTTAGTCCGTATGCCCGTTCTTTGCTCAAGTTCACCCACCAGGCGATGAACGATAATCCACAGGCTGAGTTTGATTTTTCACAGTTCCAGACGGAAACGGAGATTGTTAAAACCGGTAAGATCAATGAAGTATTAGGCCAAAAACCTAATATACTGGTTCAAATATTAAAAGAACCCATTGCGGCTAAAGGCCCCAGGCTGAGCTGTGAAATTTCACTGCCCGGCCGGTTCGTGGTAGTTACTCCCTTTAATGATATTATCGCGGTTTCGCGTAAAATACATTCTTCGGAAGAAAGAAAACGGCTCCATAAAATTGTGGAATCCATCAAGCCTAAAAATTTTGGTGTAATTGTAAGAACCGCTGCTGAAGGCAAGAACACAGCGGAACTGCATGAAGACCTGATTATGCTGGTGCAGAGCTGGAAAAACCTCCAGCATAACCTTAAAGGTGCAACAGCCCCCTGCAAAATATTAAGCGAACAAACCAAAACCACCAGTATGCTGAGGGATCTTCTGAATGAAGATTTTAACCGCATTGTGGTGAATGATAAGAATATTTACAACGATACCCGTAATTATATTCAAAAGATAGCTCCCGAGAAAAAAGAGATTGTTTCTTTATACCATAATGGTACGCCCATTTTTGATCAGTATGGCGTTACCAAGCAGGTAAAGGCTTCTTTTGGTAAAACGGTAAACCTCCCCAGCGGCGCTTACCTGATCATTGAGCATACGGAGGCCCTGCACGTTATTGATGTAAACAGCGGCTATAAAAGCGTTAGCAATAACCAGGAAATGAACGCGCTGGAAACCAACTTAGAAGCCGCAGCCGAAATTGCACGGCAGCTACGGCTTCGCGATATAGGCGGCATTATTGTGGTGGATTTTATTGATATGAAGCTGCCCGACAATAAACGCAGGCTTATTGAGGCAATGGAAGATTGTATGCGGGCCGACAGGGCAAAGCATGCGGTGCTTCCTATTTCAAAATTCGGACTGATGCAGATCACCCGGCAGCGCATGAAGCCGGAGATGAATATCAATACTCAGGAAGTTTGTCCTACCTGTAACGGCACCGGCAAAATATCCTCCACACTGGTACTGGAAGATGAGATTGAGAAGAACCTGAGTTATTTAGTAATGCAAAAACATACCGGGCTCACTATTGTTGTGCACCCGATCATCTACGCCTATCTTACCAAAGGCTGGCTTTTTTCCATCCGCAGAAAGTGGAGCTGGAAATACAAGCAAAAAATGAAGCTAAAGACCAACAACAATTACTACCTCACCGAGTTCCACTTTTTTGACAGTAATGAAGAAGAGATAAAGTTGTAGGATTTCCCCCCGACTACTTATTGCAACATTAGCGCGACAACTGGCAGAAACCTATGGCAAAGGATTTGAAGAAAACATCCGCAGGATGATGCAGTTTGCCGAAGTTTTCCCCGATGAGCAAATTGTCGCATCAGCGATGCGACAATTAAGCTGGACTTACTTCACCTTGTTAATACCGCTAAAACAGCCGCTATTCTGATGATTTTTATCTTCTGCGCATCTATGGCAGCATTTATTCCCTCCATTTAAAACAGCATTCAAAAAATCTCTATCTTTCCGTCTCTTCAAGATCAAAATATATTCCCTTGAACCGTTTTTTTACCTGCTGTTTTTTTCTACTGGCTTTTTCTTATTCAAACGCTCAAAAAAAGAATGCCGCTTTTCAACTGCATATCCATAAAACCAACGCACCTGTCCATATAGATGGAATAGCGGATGAAGAAGGCTGGCTCAATGCGGAGGTTGCCGGCGATTTCCGTATGGTTTTACCTATGGATACCAGCGGCGCTTTAGTTCGTACCGATGTAAGCATGACCTATGATAACGAGAATCTTTACCTGCTGGCGGTTTGTTATAATTATGGTGAAGGAAGGCACATGGTGGAATCGCTCAGAAGGGATTTTTCTTTTTTGAAGAACGATAACTTCCTGTTGTTCATGGATACCTTTGAAGATCAGACAACAGGTTTTTCTTTTGGCGCCAACGCCTTTGGCGCGCAATGGGATGGGGCCATGTATGAAGGCGGAAAAGTAGACCTGAACTGGGATAACAAATGGACTTCCGCTGTGAAAAATTATCCGGATAAATGGATATTTGAAGCGGCTATTCCGTTTAAAACGATACGCTATAAAAAAGACGCGAAGCAATGGGGCATCAACTTCGGCAGAAATGACCTGAAGACCACGGAAAAGTCGAGCTGGACACCCGTGCCGCGCCAGTTTCCCACGGCATCGCTCGCCTATACCGGATCCATTATCTGGGATGAAGCACCACCCGCTCCCCGCTCTAATATCTCCGTTATACCCTATGTGCTGGGCAGCGCTGCAAAAAATTATACCAACCCATCCAAAACCGTATTTGATAAAGGTATTGGTGGTGATGTTAAGGTTTCCATTGGCCCTTCACTCAACCTTGACCTCACCGTGCGTCCCGATTTTTCGCAGGTGGAAGTAGATAAGCAGGTTACCAACCTCAGCCGGTTTGAACTGTTCTTTCCCGAACGGCGGCAGTTCTTTTTAGAAAACGGCGACCTGTTCGCCAATTTTGGCTATGCAGACATCCGTCCATTCTTTTCCAGGAGAATAGGACTGGGTGTTCCCATTAATTTTGGCGCCAGGTTAAGCGGAAAGCTGGATAAGAACTGGCGTATAGGTATTATGAATATGCAAACGGCGAAGGTAGCAGAAACGGATTTGCCTGCCCAAAACTTTGCTGTGTTATCCTTACAACGAAAAGTATTCAGGCGATCGAATATCGGCTTTATATATATTGATAAAGCATCCCTGAATTATCATCCCGATGAAGCCGACAGCAGTAAAAACATTTACTCGCGGTATAACCGGAATATCGGGATGGAATATAACCTCGCCTCTTCGGGCAACCAGTGGACGGGTAAAGCGATGGTGCTTAAATCTTTTCAACCGGGAGCTGCCGGTGATGACTGGACGCAAGCAGCGAACATGCAGTATAGCAGCCGCAAATGGCTTATTACCGCGCAGCTTCAGCATGTAGGTAAAAACTATACTTCGGAAGCAGGCTATGTGCCGCGCAAAGGGTATATTAAGCTCAACCCGCTCATTACGCATTACTTTTTTCCTAAAGGAGGAAATGTGCTCACACACGGGCCGCAATGGAGCAGCGTGTTTTACTTCAATTCGGCGTTTAAGGAAACGGATCACTCCAATATATTATCTTACCTCATAACATTTCGCTCCAAAAGCACATTCAATTTTGTTGCGCAAAATGATTATGTGCAGTTGCTGAATCCCTTCGATCCTACCAATCTTGGCAAAGATTCACTGGCTGCCGGATCAAAGCACAACTGGAATACCATTGGCTTTGATTATGTTTCTGCACCCCAGCACCTGTTTACCTACACCGCGTCTATGCGGTACGGCGGCTATTATGCCAATGGTCATTTGTTCACTGCCGGCGGCGATGTGGGCTACCGTTTTCAACCCTATGTAAATATTACCATGAGCGCCAGCTATAACCGGCTTTTATTAGCCCAGCCCTGGGCTAAAACTAATTTTTTACTGGTGGGCCCGCGTATAGACGTAACGTTTACGAATACCCTCTTTTTTACCACCTATATCCAGTATAACGAGCAATTGGAGAATCTCAATATCAATGCCAGGCTCCAGTGGCGCTATAAGCCCGCTTCAGACCTGTTCCTCGTATACACTGATAATTATTACCCGGGGCCGTTTGCGGTAAAGACAAGAGCTTTTGTGTTGAAATTTAATTACTGGTGGAATTTGTAAGGGTGAATGGTGAATAGCGAGAGGTCAATGGGTGAAACGTTAAACGGGAAAAGTGAGAACAAGCTAGCCGGGGGAATGAAATAATACGGGAAACACCTGACCTGTTCAATAGTATATCTGTGTATGTTCATCAATATATGTGATCCGTACCTGAATTTTCTTTAGCTTAGCAACTCTTAAAAATAATATTATGGCACTAACAATTGGCTCTAAAGCGCCGGATTTTACATTGATCAATACCGAAAAGAAAGAGGTTTCTTTAAAGGATTTTGCAGGCAAAACATTAGTAATAAATTTTTTCCCTGCGGCTTTTACAGGTGTGTGCACTGAGCAGATGTGCAGCAACCGGGATGATCTGAATTTTTACAGCAGCCTTGGCGCTTCGGTAGTAGGTGTTTCTGTTGACATGCCTTTTACCCTGGGCGTATTCAAAACCCAGAACAATATCAACTTCGATCTGCTTTCCGATTTCAACAAAACCATGATCCGCGACTATGATATGTACCTTGAGGATTTTGCGCTGGGATTGAAAGGTGTGGCTAAAAGAGGGGTAACAGTAGTAGATGGCAGCGGTACAGTTGTATATGCGGAGGAAACAGCAAACCCCGGAACACAGGTGAACTTTGCCGCGTTAAAAGCAGCCCTGGAAAAGATCAGGTAGGCAGGCAGGTTGAGAGGAGTCAATAGTTTATCGTCTCACAAGGTGAAAAGTAAATGGAGCATAGTGAAATTCATCACCCTTGCCCGTTCATATACTCCTGCCCGCTCATTTTCATCTTCTGCTTACATTTAAAACTTTATTGCCTTCGGCTATTAATTCATAATGAATATTAAAGAAAAGGAAAGGCTTTGGAATAAAAATTTTATCATTACCTGTCTCACTTATTTCCTGGTTGCCTGTTCCTTTAATCTTTTAATGCCAACTATTCCGCTCTTTTTGTCGGGAGAGTTGGGAGTGTCTCCGTCTAAGATCGGAGTGGTGCTTTCGTCTTATGCCGCCGCCCTTTTAATCATCCGTCCGTTTAGCGGATATTTAGTGGATGTTTATGCAAGAAAGCCACTCTTAGTATTGGGCATCAGTTTGTTTGTGCTTACATTTTTAGGCTACTACTTTGCGGTCTCGGTTTTGTTTTTTATTATGCTGCGGTTCGTTCATGGATTGTTCTGGGGATTGTCTTCCGTTTCTGCAAACACGGTAGCTATTGACATCATTCCTGCATCACGGCGTGCGGAAGGTGTTGGCTATTTTGGCGTTAATACCAATATTGCTATGGCAATAGCTCCCTACGTTGCGGTACAGATATATGATGCATACCATTTTAATGCATTGATTTCATCTGCCCTGTTCATGGGGTCCCTCTCCATTGTAACATCCCTCTTCATCAAAGTGCCTTATAGAAAAAAGCTGGACAAGATTCCGCCGATTTCCCTGGACCGGTTTATTTTGGTGAGAGCGATCCCTATTTTCCTGAATCAACTGCTTCTGGCTTTCGGCTGGGGCACTTTGGTGGCTTTTGCCGTTTTATATGGGAAGGGCATAGGCATAAAAAATTCAGGGATTTTTTTCCTGTTTTTAGCCGGAGGAATTGTATTTTCCAGGGTTACCTCCGGTAAACTGGTTGACCGCGGATACCTGCACCAGGTAATGGCTGTGGCTATATTGCTGATTAGCGGGGGATATGTGGGGTTCGCCCTGGTGCATGATATATATATTTATTGTATTGCTGCTTTTTTGATCGGTACCGGATATGGAACGCTCTTCCCGGCTTTGCAGACCATTTATATAAATATGGCTCCGGCTTCTAAACGCGGTACTGCCAATTCTACCTATTTAACCGGCTTTGACCTGGGCATTGGAACCGGCATGCTGGTGGGCGCCTGGTTAGCCGACATTTTTGGATTTGCCAATATGTTTTTAATTACAGGAGGACTGAGTTTTGTTGCACTCTTTATTTATTGGTTTAATTCGAGGCACGTATATGAGAAAGGCCGGATCATATGCCCGTAAAGTTCAGCCACAGCACAGGATGGTTTTGGAGGCAGGCGTTTGTTTAAGCAGAACTAAGCATGCCCCAAATGCATAAATAATTAAAAGCCATCGGTGCTAAACTTTTTTCCTGCTGCTTTTAAGGCTGCTTTACTAACTTTAATTCTTTGATAATATTGCCTGCACCACCCAGCTTTTCAATGCACCATAATACATAGCGTATATCCACGCAAATGCTCCGGTTCATGTCTTTATCAAAAGCGAGCTTATGGCTTAGCGCTTCATAATTGCCGTCAAAGGCCAGCCCGATTAAATTGCCATTTGCATCTATTACAGGAGAACCCGAATTGCCGCCTGTGATATCGTTATTGGTGATGAAGCACACTACCAGGTCGTTCAGCCTTTTGTCAATATACTGTCCAAAATCTTTTTTCTTTACCAGCTCAATCAGTTTAGGAGGAAGATCAAACTCGTAATCGCCGGGGATGTATTTTTCCATAACCCCCTTCATGGTGCATACAATATCGTATTTTACTGCATCTCTCGGGCTGTAGCTCTTTACCGTACCATAGCTTACCCGCATTGTAAAAGTAGCGTCCGGGTACATTTTCTTTTTCGGATCCATTTGTATCACGCCTTTCAGGTATAAGCGCCCCAGGTCATTATTCCGGATATTGAACCGTTGAAAAAGCGGTTCATATTTAGTATTATAGTTCTTTACAAACCCGCCGGCATAAATATATGCAGGATCATTTTGAAGTGCTACGGCATCCGGCTTGTTCATGAATGCCTCCCATTTTGCATCGTTCAGTAAAATGGTGTTGCTGAATACAGCCAGGGCCCAGTTTTTATAAGTGCCGGCATCATTCAAATCGCCGTACGCGGTTTTTATTTTTTCATAAAAGCCAACAGGATGCTGGGCTTTGTCAATATCGGTGTAAAACATGTGGCATGTTGCAGCCATTATGCGCTGGTCGGAAATGATATCCGCACCATCCTTAAACTTTTTTCTTGCCGCGTCTGCCGCTTCAAGCCCCTGCTTAACTATTGCCGCGTCTGCACCCTGCTTCAGCATATCGCTTTCCACCTTTATAAGTGTGGCCGCGAACTTAGCCAGTGAAGCGCCCAGAATACCCTCGTTAATGTATACCCTGTGTTTGGCATAGGGTTTCCATGCATCGTATACTTTAGGCCATGCGGTAAATATATTTTCAAATTCAGGCTTGCCTTCAGCCCATTGAATAAAGCGGGCTTCTTCTTCCTGCTTTTTTTCGTAGATATGATATTTAAGCAATTGCTTGGTTTCACCATCATAAAATTTCCAGTAGTTGGCTACGCCTGCATACATAGGGGCCAACCGGAGCTTTACCGCAGGGTCTTTTTTCATTTCCTCAAACATTGCTTTCAGGCGTATGTCCCGTAGATTTACAAGGCTGGGATTAGTGATATCTGTTGCCAGCTTTATACCATACGATGTTTCATAACGGTTCGTGCTGCCGGGGTAACCATAAATCATGGCATAATCGCCGTCTTTTACGCCTTTAATAGAAATGGGTAAAAAATGTTTGGGCCTAAGTGGTATATTATCTGCGGCATAAGCAGCGGGTTCGCCGTTGGGTCCTGCATATACCCGAAACACGGAAAAATCACCGGTATGCCGCGGCCACTCCCAATTGTCGGTATCGCCGCCAAACTTACCCACGCTCTCAGGCGGGGCGCCAACCAGCCGTACATCGTTGTATTGCTGGTATACAAAAACAAGGAATTGATTCCCTTTGAAAAGCGCGCTTACCCTGGCCTGTACATTTTTAAGCGGATCGGAATATTTTTCATTAACCTGCGCTATAAGGTCGCTTTGCTTTCCGGAGCGGTCATCTGCACTTAGTCCTTCTAATGCCGGCGCGATTTCTTCTGTTACATCTTCAATTTTCAGCAGGAACTGAACGCTGAGCCCTGCGGCAGGAATTTCCTGCTTTTTATCATATGCCCAAAAGCCATCACGCAGGTAGTTGTGCTGTAAATCGCTGGCAGCCGTTATAGCTCCGTAGCCACAATGATGATTGGTAAACAGCAGCCCTTCATTGCTTACCATTTCGCCGGTGCAGCCTCCGCCAAAAATAACAATAGCATCTTTTAGCGACGCTTTATTGATGCTGTATAATTGCTCGGAACTGAGTTTAAGCCCCCGCTTAACCATATCGGCATATACCTGTTTGCCAAGCAGCAGCGGAAGCCACATGCCCTCATCGGCATAGGTTCTGCCTAAAGAAACAAACAGTACAACTGTAATAAGGAATTGCTTCATGGCGCTTTCAATTTTACACAACAAACCTACTGTAAATATTGAAAGTAAACGCCTGTAGCAATAGGTAATTTACGGGCAGGTATTACCCACCCGTAAATGTACCGGAATGATTATTGTAATTTCTTAACCACTACATCTTCTACCGTGCGTGTTTGGGTGCTAACCTCAAAGGTTTCCGAATGCCTGTTCTTCTTATCACTGATGATAAAAATAAGCTTACCGGTCTCCGTTTTAGGAAGAATAAATTTCTTGTTGAATTTACTGTCTGTAAAAGCACCCTGGAAAAGCGTTCCTCCGTTTTCATCCTTAATGGTTACGAAAAACCTGGCAGCATTAACATTGTTGTATGTTACGGTAAACATCAATGACTGATCCTGCGCCCCCAGGTATTGAATATCGGCCGACTTTTCGAACGGGTCAGCGCTCAGAAAGGAATGCGCTGCAGCCGGGATGGTTATTGCTGCAACAGCGATAGCTAATAAAGATTTACGGACAATTGAAAAAAAAGTACGTGATTCCATATGTATTTGTTTTTAGTTTACTTCTTTGCATGGAAGCAATCATGCGCAGTCATATGGCATTCATGTGTTATTGTACTATAGCAACCGGAGGACTATATATGACTAAGTTGCGTATGGTGGGCAAGACCTGAGCAGGCAGCAATTTGTTAAAGCAAAAGTAGATTGCAAATATGAACCGAAAGTTACGGGCGCCTTAAAAGCAGGTTAAAGATGTGTGATCAAAAAGAATAGTGAGGCAGATCGGGCAAGGCTACAGCAGTTTGTTCCCCGGTTCCCAATTTTTTTATAACACAGGTATTGCTTTCCAGTTCACGGCTGCCGATCATTATTGCGTAAGCGATATGTTTTCTTTCCGCATATTTGAACTGCCTGTCGAATTTAGCCTGCTGGTGGTATAATTCGCAGGATATGCCTCTATCCCGCAGTTCCTGCATCAGGGAGAATGCTTTTTTACTTTCCGCTTCGCCTAAGTTAAAAAACAGTACCTGTGTGCCGCTATGCACTTCCTGAGGAAATAATTTCAGTTCTTCCATTACATCGTATATCCTGTCAATGCCAAACGAAATGCCTACTCCCGGGATACCGGGCACATCAAATAAGCCGGTAAGATCATCATAACGGCCACCACCGCCAATGCTGCCCATTTGAACATTTTTTGCTTTCACTTCAAAAATGGTCCCTGTGTAATAGTTCAGTCCGCGGGCTAATGTAAAGTCAATGCTGAGCTCTTGTATAATATTTGCTGATGGCAGGTAGTGTAATATATATTCAAGTTCTTCTATACCTTTTACCCCTGTAATGGATGTGCCAAGCAGCTCTCTTATTTTATTGATCTTTTCTGTGTTATCACCATCAATATCTAAATATTGTCCAATAATAGCAACCTGGTTTTCGTTCAACCCCCTTTGTAATAATTCTTCTTTCACTTTTTCAATCCCTATCTTATCTAATTTATCAATGGCAATGGTGATATCCGTTAATTTGTCTGTGCCACCGCATAATTCGGCCAGGGCCGATAATATTTTCCTGCTGTTGATCTTGATGTCAACATCAATTTTTAATTTCCGGAATACCGTGGCATAGATATTGGCGAGCTCTACTTCATTTAATAAAGAAGTGCTGCCTACCACATCCGCATCGCATTGATAAAATTCACGGTATCTTCCTTTTTGCGGCCGGTCGGCCCGCCACACCGGCTGCACCTGGTAGCGTTTAAACGGGAACGTGAGCTGCCCGTGATTCATTGCTACATAACGGGCAAACGGAATGGTGAGATCATATTTTAAAGCGCGTTCTGTAAGGTTTTTATCATTCTTTCCCTGCAATACATTTTCAAAAGCTGTTCTTGCCTTATCCGTGTTTTTAGGATCACTCAATCCATTGTTCAGGATTTTAAAGATCAGCTTATCCCCCTCCTCTCCATACTTTCCCATCAGCGTATCTAAGTTCTCCATTGCGGGCGTTTCCAACGGTTCAAAACCATACAGCTCAAATACGTTTTTAATAATATGGATGATGTGGTTTCTTTTCCGGACAACGCTCGCGCTGAAATCCCTGGTGCCCTGTGGAATGGAGGCTTTGCTCATGCTGCTGCAATATTAAGGGTAAAGTTATTTTGATAATAAGGCATAGTGTTCAATGATCTTATCGCATGCTTTGTCAATCATCTCAAATACTTTGTGGTAGCCCGGCTCCGGTCCGTACCAGGGATCGGGTACATCAATATTGCGGCCGGGATATACTTCGTTCATCAGTAGCTTCACTTTTGTTGCATTGAATTTTTTTCCTGCTCTCCATTTTATTTCATCTACCACATCTTCGGCCATGGCATAAATGATATCAAATTCGTCAAAATCATTGCCCGTAATGTTTCTTGCCCGCTGCCCGCTGATATCTATACCATTCAGGAGCGCTACTTTTTGCGACAGGCGATGCGGAGCTTCGCCCGCATGATAGCCGTTGGTGCCGGCGCTGTCTACTATCCAGTTCAGCCCCGCCAGCTCTATTTTCTGTTCCATGATGCCTTCCGCCAGCGGACTTCTGCAAATATTGCCGAGGCATACCATTAATATCTTCATAGTTAAAAATCGGGGCAAAGGTAAACCTTAGTATTTGAGATTTGAAATTTATGCGGCTATCAGGTATGAGGAGCTATCAGCTGTCAGATAAGGTGAATAACTACTAACAATAGGATGGATACTTCTTTCACCTCTTCCCTGAGTTTTTAGTTTATCGTTTTTAGTTTATGGTTGCATTTCGCTTCGAATTTCGAACTTTCTGCTTCGGATTTAATATTTGTATTCTATTTGTTTCTTGTTATTTGTCTTCTTGTGCTTTCCTCTGTATTTCTTTCGGATTTCGAATTTCCTGCTTCGTATTTTATCACGTATATTAGTTGAAAGGGAAACGTATGCACATGATCTCACGGATACTAAGATACCTCCTGTTTTTTTTGCTGTTGCCTGTTGTAGTGGTACAGGCGCAGCAGGCTCCCGCATCAAATGCCGCCACCTACCAGCCTCCTGTTTTTAAAGATGATGCAAGAGTGGAAAAAATGAAGGCATTGTTCCCGGCAATAGAAAAAATGTATAAAGACTATGCACAGGAAAAGAAGTTCCCCGGAGTGGCCTTTGGCATTGTGGTAAACGACCGGCTGGTGTATACCGGCAATACAGGTTTTACAAACCTGGCTAAGAAAACACCTGTTAGTTCAGCCTCGCTGTTCCGGATTGCTTCTATGTCAAAAAGCCTCACAGCCATGGCTATCCTGAAATTGCGTGATGAAGGTAAGCTCAGGCTGGATGATGCAGCCAGCCGCTATATTCCTGCGCTGAAAGATGTGCGCCTGCTCACTACCGATGCGCCATCCATTACCATACGTGACCTCCTTACGCATTCCGCAGGCTTTCCGGAAGATAATCCCTGGGGCGACAGGCAATTGGATATTACCCACGGTGTATTTATGGCAATGTTAGAAAAAGGTATTTCTTTTTCTAACGTACCGGGAGTTGCTTACGAATACAGCAATATGGGTTTTGCCATGCTGGGGGAGATCATTGCCGTAGTTTCGGGAACATCATACCAGCAATATATTACCCGTAATATCCTGGAGCCATTGGGCATGACGCATACCGGTTGGGAATATACCAAAGTGCCTGCCGCACTGCTGGCGCATGGCTACAGGTGGCTGAATGGTAACTGGCAGGAAGAGGAGCTGCTGCACGACGGCGTGTATGGCGCAATGGGCGGCCTAATTACTTCAGTAGAAGATTTCAGCAGGTATATGGCTTTCCATTTATCCGCATGGCCGCCGCGCAATGATAAGGAAACGGGACCGGTTAAACGAAGCTCCGTTCGGGAAATGCAGCAGGCCTGGCGGTTTAATAATCTGTATGATCAATTTACCTATCCCAATGGACGTGCCTGTGCCATGGTAAACAGTTACGGCTACGGACTGCGCATCAGCAAAGATGGTGAAGGGAGAGCGTATGCAGGCCATTCCGGGGGGTTGCCCGGTTTTGGAAGTCAGTGGGTGATCATGCCGGAGTACGGCATAGGCGTTGTTGTATATGGCAATCTTACCTATGCAGGTATGAGTGCCATAAACTGGGCCGTGCTGGATACATTGGTTATCGGTGCCAAATTGATGCCCCGGCAGTTGCCGGTATCGCCTGTACTGCAACAGCGAAAAGAAGCGCTGGTAAAATTGTTACCTGACTGGAACGGAGCTGAAGAAAGTAATATTTTCGCTGTCAATTTTTTTCCTGACCGCTCATTGGCTATCCGTAAAAAGCAAGCACAGGACGTATTTAAAAAAGCCGGGAAGATTGTTAATGTTACTGAACTGGTTCCGGAAAATCAATTGCGCGGCAGCTTTATACTACAGGGTGAAAAAGCGGGTATCGAAATTTATTTTACCCTCACGCCGGAAACCCCCGCCCTGATACAGCAGTTGGATATAAAAGAAGTGAAGAAGGAATGATTTGAGATTTGAAAATTTATGATTTGAAATGCCTGCTTCGAACTTCAGATTTATATTCTTCGGACTTTATGTTTGATTGACCTTAATTCAGCTTTTGCCGCTGTACGCCTTCCTGCACAACGGTTCTGCCGGCTTTACCCGATGCATCAAATGTTTTAAATTGTAAAGTGCCCGTTGCCGGGAAAGGTCCATTATACAGGGTTGATTGTTGTGTGGGTTCCGAACCATCTGTGGTGTAATAAATGCTGATGCCTGGCAATGCCACATTAGCTTTCGCCTGGCCGTTTTCAACGATTACTCCTGCCGGGGGCACCCGATAGGCATATCCACCGTTAGTATGCGCCAACTTTGAAAATTCTTTTTGCGCAATGGTATTGGCGAACCTGTTCCATTCTTCATCAATGCTTTTCATACGAAGCTGGCGGTTGCTTTGTGTTTCCCATTTTCTTTCGGGCGACCATGCGCTTTCGGCGAAGCCGATGAGCTTGGGAAGCATATAGTATTCCAGCATATCTCTGCCCTTTATGGTTTCACTCCAAAGCTGGGCTTCCACACCCATAATATTTTTCCTTGCTTCCGGTTTCAGGCTTTGCAGTTTTGCCGCCGGCGCATCCCAGAGCAGTTCCCTGCCCATATCACTTTTGAGGGTGGTATTAAACATGTTGAAGGGGGCGAAGGCCCATGCATTTTTTGTGTCAATAAACCCCGCCCAGTATAGCCCGGGTTCTTTAGGATCATTATTATAGGCCAGGTCAAAATAAAAATTAGACACATTGCAGAGCACCACATTATAACCTGCATTGGCCAGTTGATAAGCGAGATCGGGATAATCGAAAAGATTGTTCCATGTATAGGGCACCACTTTTTTGTTTGCAAATTCGGGATTGGGAATGTACTTGCCCGTGGCATCTTTAGTGAGCGCTACTTCTTCCCAGCCATGTATTTCGAGGTTTCTTTTTTCCATGCGCTTCATCAGCTCACGGAAAAAGTAGGTTTGCAGGTTCTTGGGGTCTTTGATCTCGGGATGCTGGCGCAACAGTTCCAGCGCTTCAGGCGACTGTGTCCATGCGCCTTCGGCTACTTCGTCTCCGCCGGCATGAAATACATCCATCTTTAAACCCGCTTCTTCATACATCTTCGCAAACTCGTCTACCACCTTTTCAAAAAAGCGGTAGGTTGATTCGCGGCTCACGTTCACTACATTGTCTTTATACAATTGGGCAGAAAGATATACCGATTTATCAGCCGGGTCAATAAGGCGATATTCATTCGCTTCTGCTTCTTTTCCTTCCTTCATCAGGCGCTGGTAGCGCGCTTCCATAGATTTAATGGCAGCGCGTGCATGACCGGGGAAGTTTAGTTCAGGTATTACTTTTATATGCCGTTTTTTGGCGTACTCCAGTATTTCAATAAAATCTTTCCTGGTATAAAACCCGCTGCCATAATGGCCTTTGTCGTAAGCAAAGGGACCTGATCCGTAAGCAGGGTGTAATGCGGGTGCATCTATACTGCTTACATGCGAACGTTGTGCGCCTACTTCCGTTAATTCGGGCAGGCCGGGAATTTCAACCCGCCAGGCTTCGTCTTCGGAAGTGTATAAAAGAAAATGATTCAGTTTATACTGCGCCATCACATCCAGTACCCTGAAAATGGTTTCCTTTTCCTGGAAGTTGCGGCTCACATCAAGATGTACGCTGCGGAATCCAAACCGCGGGGCATCGTCAATGGTAACAAAGGGAACTACAACTTCCGCTTCTTTGCTTGTGTATACCTGGGCCGGTATAAGCGCCAGCAAACTCTGAACGCCATAAAACACGCCTGCCGCATCGGCGCCGGTAATGGCAATGCCATTTTCACTTATACTTAACCGGTAGGCTTCTGCTTTTTGTTCTTTAAAGGCCGATGGATCAACAGATAAATAAATACCCTTGCTGCCGGCATTGCCTTCGCTAACGGCAAAATCCTTTCCTGTAATTACTTTGAGTTTGGCCGACAATATATCCGCTTCGTTCCTGAGTGAAGCGGTATAATGAATGGCATTGCCTTCCAGCGTGAAGTTCCCGCTGCCCATAGAAAAATGCGCAGGTGTGGGAATAACAGGCAAAAGCTGATCGGGGCTCAATACAGATAAAGAGGCGTTTTCCCAATAGGTTTTGGCAGCGGATGCCGGCGCTTCCTGGTCGGCGGTGCCACGCAATAATTGTTCCCTGCGCGTGAAAGGGATAAGTGTATAATCGTCAATCTTCGCAACGCGTTCTTCTTTGCCTTCTCCGTCATAAAAAACAATATAAATGCCGAGCGGCTGGTCTGTTTCCTTTATTCTGGCCTCCGTAGCTTTATAGATGATATCAATAGAATCACCTGCAGGCAGTGAAAAGCCTGTATTGGGGGATAATTTATACCAGTCGCCATTCAGGTGCTCAAGCCTTGCGGGTTGAGGCTGCTCAGGCTGAAGTAAGGAACTGGGAGCGATGGAAAAAAAGATTGCCCAGTTTTTATCGGTAAGCTCTTGCTCTTTTTTATTGATCAAACTTATTCGTGCAGTATAGCCGGAGTCGGTGAAATTGCTCACAAGTTCCCATTTCATACCAATAGCGGCAATATCACCCTGTTTTATTGTTGTTGCCTGTTCATTACAGGAAATAAAAATGGTAAAGGCAAGGAGCAGCGAAAGAGGGAGTTTGAAATATTTCATGTGTAAGCGCATTGGAATATAAAGATACAGGGGAGAGAGATTTGCCGCGGCATTATACTATGTAAAAGGGAGGTATTTATGCTTATGCTTCCTTCTCTCTTCTGCTCCCGGCATATAATTCGTATTCAAGTAACCTGCAATCAATAGTGCTGGTATAAAACTCTATGCGGCGGCTGGCCTTTAACCCTGTTTTTTTAGCCAGTTCCAAATTTCCTGTAAATACATAGCCATAATAGCCGCCACAGCGTTGCTTCATAAAATCGCCGATGCGTTTATAAGTTGCTTCCAGCTCCTGCACTTGTCCCAGCCGTTCTCCATATTCGGGATTCACGAACATAATGCCCGGTAAGTTTTGCGGCACTTCGGTATCAGCGAAATCACATACACTAAATTCAATCAGTTTAGCAACACCTGCCGCTATGGCATTTTTCTTTGCATTTTCAATAGCCCGTTCGCTGTAGTCGGTAGCAATAATGCGAAGTCCCGGAACATCAATGATCTGTTCTTCTAATAACGCATCCTCCTTCAGGTATACGGCATCGTCATATCCCTGTATATGCATGAAGGCGTAATGGGTTCTGAACAGGCCCGGCCGCCGGTTAGTAGCGATCAGCGCCGCTTCAATCGCTATCGTTCCCGATCCGCACATGGGGTTTACAAACGGCGAAGCCCTGTTCCAGCGGGTGGCATAAATGGTGGCAGATGCCAACGCTTCCAGCATGGGCGCCAGTCCGGGTATTTTGCGGTAGCCATGCCGCGCCAGCGAATTGCCGGAAGTATCAATAAAAATTTCCGCCAGATCGTTTTTCCAGAACAGGTTAAAAACGGCGCCTGTAAGTTCGGACCCTGAGGATGGGCGTTTGCCTGTTTTTTCCCGTACCCGGTCAACGATAGCATCTTTTACGCGCAGGTTGGCAAATAAATTATTATTGATGGTTTCATTGCTTACATTACTCGTAACGGAAAAATAACCCGCATCGGGTAAAATGGTTTCCCATGGATAATCAACAAGATTACGGTAAATGGCATCGGCATTGGATGCTTCAAATTGCTTTAGGCTATACAACACCTGGCTGGCGCAACGCAGGTTGAGATTCAGTTTTATACAATCATTCACTGTGCCGGAAATACGTATCCCGGTGATAAAACGGTCTTCAACAGTAAACCCCAGGTCTTTTACTTCCTGTTCAAGATAAGGGGTGATCCGTTTGTGGCAGGTAATAGTAATGGCTGCTTTTGTAGTAAATACGTTCATGCGGAGGTAAAGGTAAAAGGCTTTTGAAATACAGCGGAAATTAAGTTAAGCGTAATCGCCGGAGGCGATAATAATTGAGTATGAAGCGAAGACGCTTCATACAGCTTAATTGTAAGATAGTAAGATAGTAAGATAGTTAAAATAGTGAGGTGATAGGAAGCAACTCCCGAACGCAGATATCACCTTAAAATCTTACAGTCTTACGGTTTTACAGTCTTACAGTCTTACGGTCTTACAAATGTGCGGACTTACGTTTCACAAACTAATGCCCATAGTTTTACAGCATCACCAACGACAATATATATACCATTGCAAATGCCGTCAGTCCCATGAATACGGTAGCCAGTGAATATACTTTCAGCATAACTTTCATTTCTAATCCGGAAAATTTGCTGATCACCCAGAAGTACGCATCGTTGGCATGGGAGATCATCATAGAACCGGCGCCCATAGACAGCACGCACAGCAATTGCCCGGTTGGAGTATGTAATCCCAGCGCGGGCAGCAGTGGTTGTATAATGGAAGCCGCCGTAATAATGGCTACTGTTGATGAGCCCTGTGCCGTTTTAAGCAGGGAGGTAAGCAGGAAAGGAAAGAATATACCCATGCCGGCAAGCGGTAAGGTGTCGCCCAGGTGGTCGCCAATTTTAGTGGCGGCAAGCACAGCGCCAAAAGCGCCGCCCGCGCCGATGATCACGAGGATGCTGCCTGCTTTTTCTACGCCTTCCTGCAGGAGCTTGCTCATTACATTTTCTTTCCATGAGCGAACAGGGATAAGCGCCAGCAATACACCAATGAACAATGCGATCACGGGATCGCCTATGATCTTAAAAAAATTCCATATTCCGTTGTCATGCGCTTCAACTGCGCTGAATGAGCCCAGTGCAATTAAAATAATGGGAACAATTACCGGCAGGAAGGATTGTATAACGGAAGGCAATTTTGCATGTGTACCAGCATCATCTTCCTGCGTTACCGGTAGGGGCGGAATTTTTTTTCCCGCGTGTTTCGCCCACCAGTAACCCACAGCGCTTGCCGGGATGGCAACGCCTATGCCTGCCAGGATGAGCTTGCCAAGGTCAACGCCAATGATACCGGCGGCAGCCGCTGCTCCCGGGTGCGGGGGAATAAGACAATGCACCGCGTATAAACCTGCTGCAAGAGAGGTAGCCATAACAGGTACCGCTATTTGAGTGCGCCGGGCCAGGGTTTGATTGAGTCCACTCAGTACAATATATCCCGAGTCGCAAAAGATAGGCAGTCCTACCACGAAGCCGGTAATGTTCATGGCTAAGGGCGCACGCCGTTCTCCGGTTTTTTTAAGAATAAATGCCGCCATTACCCGTGTGCTGCCTGTGTGTTCGAGCAGCACGCCCAATGCGGTACCCAGCACAATTATAAAGCCCAGCGACTGCATAATATGCCCGAACCCGGCTTTCATAGCGCCAATGACCCCGGCAAAGGGCAGTTGCACACCAATGCCTACTACAAAGCAGGCAACAAAAAGGGCGAAAAAGGCATGTACCTTAAGCCTTGCCGTTAGCAGGATGATCAGCGCGATGCCTGCCAGAAGAAAAAACAGGATCTGTATAAAATCTGCAGACATGGGTTATAGTTCGTTGATAAAAAATGAATCATCAATTTACTACTTAGTTTTTTAGGAGAGCCATTTTATAAAAACACTTTGCGCATAATTTTATATACCCTGGTTTTTTAACCAATAAATAAGATGCTATTTTTGCGCGATGTATTTGGTAAGAATCGTTTTCTCTGTATTATGCATATTAACAGGGATCAATGCCGGCGCCCAGATTGTAAATGTAGAATCCCGCAGAATTCAAACGGACACTACCGGCTGGGCCGGAAGTTTTGGCGGCAGTATTAACCTCGCGAAAAATGTAGATAGGGTATTTTCTGCCGGCGCCTTTGCCCATCTGCAATATAAGAACAGCAAAAACCTCTATCTTTTTCTGGGCGATTATTCTTTTTTGAAGGGCGCTCAGAAAAAATATACAGACAATACTTTTTTTCACCTGCGCTATAACCGGAAAATCAGTAACCTCCTTCGCTGGGAAGTATTCACGCAATTGCAAACCAATAAAATTTCCAAAATAGATAACCGCTTTCTTACCGGCATGGGTCCCCGGCTCAAACTTTCCGGTTCGGGTAGGCTGCAGGTTTATTTGGGTGTGTTGGCCATGTATGAATATGAAAGAGAGTTGACGGAGCCGCCTGTTTCCCATCATAATGTACGTAACAGCAGTTACCTGAGCTTTACACTCAAGCCTACCGCTACGCTGGAGATCATCAGCACCACCTTTTACCAGCCGCGGTTTGATCAGTGGGGTGACTTCCGCATTTTGAACCAGGAATCGGCTAACCTGTCTATCACGCAAAAACTATCGGCAACAATAAACTGGAACTATTTATACGATCAGGTTCCCGTGGAAGGCATACCCAGGAGTAATTATACATTTTCCACCGGTTTTAAATATGCATTCTGATGCATTATTTGCCGGCATCGTATGTCAAATCTTCACTCCGCCCTGATTCGTGTTCTACAAATCAGCTTCCGGGCCTATTGCCTGTGGGTGCATTCCAAATTTTCGCCGGCTGGTGGGACACCAGCCGGGGCGGCCCGCCGTGGGCGGTGTCTGCCTGACCGGCAGACAGGTCTTCACCGCCCACATGAAGCAAAGCAATGCGACAATT
>NZ_DAOMQT010000039.1:24112-38756 GCF_035445465.1 Agriterribacter sp. | reverse complement strand
GGCTTACCGCCTCCTTTAAATTTATCAATCAAGTATTTTTACCGGACACTAATGGCTTCGAATTTTTAATTTGTAATTTTTAGTTTGCAGTTTACGGTTGCGTTTTCCTTCGAATTTCTGAATTTAGGCTTCGGATTTATCGTTTGAAATTTATTTGTTTTTTGTGATTTGGTTCTTGATGCTTTGCCATCAGCAGGTATCAGGAGAGCTACATTCCTTCTCTCACTTCTCTCTTTCACCTCTCACTGTACTCTTCTCCGATCCATCATTTCCCTCCAGGTAGTAAGAATAATACCCTCTTTTTCAATAAATTTTTTCAATGCCGGATCCATCATGGCTAAATAATCGCCCCTGCGTGTTGGGCCCGAGTCGGAGATATGCTCAAATACTTCGGTGGTATTGGTGCAATGCATAATGATCATAGTAATACCGGGTTGCAATGATTTCAGCACTTCAATATACTTCCCTGTTTTATACGCCTGTAATTTTTTATCGTTTGCATATATGCCTGGCGTGGGTTTCCAGCTATAGCTGTCGTTGTACAAGTCATCCAGCACGGGCAAGCCGGCATCCCATAATTTTTTGCCAACAGCGCGCGCCATCTGCATATCGGCCGAAGTGTTTTTCAGCTCCTGTGCGATTAAGGTATTGTGCCCGCCGGGGAACATTACCGGGATTTGGTACTCGATGCCCACTTTAATATAACGCTCAATAAATGCCGGTGTGGCAAACAGGGTGCCCATATGCGAGTCGAGATGCGTGGGTTCAAAACCCATCGTTTTCGCCCTGTCAATCTGCGCTCTTATTTCGGTTTCCACTTCATCGGCGCTGGCATGCTTCACCACATCGGCCACACCACGCCACATGGCGCCTTCGGGATCGGTTAAGCCGGGTGTTTGAGGTTTACCGCTTAGCGGCCCCCAGCGGTAATCTTTCCATTCGGATGTTAAAGTTAGATGCAGTCCGGCATCTAACCCCGGGTGTGCTTTCATATAATGTACGAATCCGGGTACCCAGGGGCAGGGCATCATAACACTGCAGGAGTTGGCAACCCCTTTTGTCATGGCTTCAATGCCGCCAATATTCGAGTCGTAAGACATGCCCATATCATCAATATGCAAAATGATGATCTTAGCGCCTTTCGGGTATCCTAATTTTTCGGCATAGGTAGTTTCGGTTTGCGCTGTTGAAAACTTCACCTGGAATACCAGCAGCAAAAGAGAGACAATGAATTTCATACTTCTTCTTTTTATTCATGAAAGATACGCAACAGGGAGATACGGAATGAAAGCGCATACTCAAAAATGGCAGGCAAGTGATGTCAGGCAGAAACAATGCATAAAAATCCATAACTTTGAAAAGAAACAGACGTAGCGTTGAATGATGGCAGGTCATTTGTCTACTGATAAAACCGCTTTGGAGTAAATATTAATTCTATAGTATGACAGCATTTTCTTCATATATATCTATTAATCCGGAAATACGTTTTGGTAAACCTTGCATAAAGGGGACAAGAATTGCTGTAGCTGACATATTGCAATGGTTGGCTTCCGGAATGACCCATGCTCAAATATTAGAGGATTACCCCTCTTTAAAGGAGGAACATATTTTGGCGGCCCTTGCTTTTGCAGCTAACAGGGAGTCTTTTATTAAAACTATAGCTGTCTAAATATGAAGCTGCTTTTGGATGCGAATATATCCTGGCGTCTAATCGCGAATTTGAAACCCTATTTTACAGACTGCTTTCATGTTGATTACATCGGGTTAACCATTCCTGCAAAAGATACTGAAATATGGAACTATGCATTATCAAATGATCTTATTATCGTTACTAATGATGAGGACTTCTTAAATTTAGCGAGCGGAAAGGGATTTCCTCCAAAGGTTGTGTTATTGAGAACAGGAAATCAAAGTAATCATTTTATAGGAGAGCTATTGATAAGACACAGACAGGATATTGAAAGCCTACTTCAATCTATCGAATACGGGTGTTTAGAGATATTTTAATGTGCTATATAAGCAATTAAACACCTTAAAGCAATTCGTTGACCTTACCTCCTCAAATACTTTCAGTTCCTTATTTTCCATTCTTCCACCCACGCCAGCATCAATTCTTTTATCAGTGGCACACATATCCAATGATTGAAGCGGGATCACATTTTGCTGAAGTCTTTACTTTTCCGGCTTATTCAAAAAAGGTTTCAATATATCTATGGGTATCGGGAAGATAGTGGTTGAATTGTTTTCGGTAGCAATTTCACGCAGGGTTTGCAGGTAGCGCAGGGTTAAAGCGCTGGGCTGATCTGCTAATATTTTTGCGGCATCGGCGAGGCGTTGTGAAGCCTGGAACTCACCTTCGGCGGCAATCACCTTGCTTCTCCGCTCTCTTTCTGCTTCTGCCTGTTTGGCCATCGCTCTTTGCATCTCCTGGGGAAGATCAATTTGCTTTACTTCAACATTGGATACTTTAACGCCCCAGGGTTCGGTATGCATATCAATGATCTGCTGTAGCTTGATATTTATTTTTTCGCGCTGCGAAAGCAGGTCATCCAGCTCCGACTGACCCAGTACGCTACGCAGCGTGGTTTGCGAGAACTGAGAAGTAGCCATCAGGTAATTTTCAACAGCTACTATAGCCTTTTGCGGCTCAACCACCCGGCAATAAACTACCGCACTTACCTTAACCGAAACATTATCCTGCGTAATAATATCCTGCGTAGGCACATCCATTACCACCACGCGAAGACTCACTTTTACCATTTTATCTATAACAGGAATGAGTATAATAAGCCCGGGACCTTTTACACCATCGCCCCCGATCAGGCGGCCGAGCCTGAAAATAACGCCTCTTTCATATTCGCGTAAGATGCGAACGGAATTGGCAAGAATGATGATCACAAAAAAGAGGAGTACAATAAGTCCGATGGGAAGTTGTTCCATGATCTTTGTTTTATGTTATGAATTAAATATTAGCTTTCTCAACATATACTTTCAGGTCTTTCATTTCCCGGACCTTTACGCTTTCTCCTTTTTTAATTTCACCTCCAACAGATTCTGCATTCCATATTTCTCCTTCCAGCATAATAATACCCAAAGGGTTGAGGGTTTCCATAGCGATACCGGTAATGCCTCCCAGCCCTTCCCGGCCGGTAACTACTTTCCGCCGCTGGGCTTTTAATCCCAACCCAACCACAAAAAGAAAAAACAGGGCAGAAATCAATGTGGCAGAAAAAATAACCACCCGGGAAATTCTTGCCAGCTCCAGCCCCGATGTGGTACGGATAAGCATCATTGAGCCAAGCAAAAGGGAAACAATACCGCCAATGGTTAATAAGCCGTTGCTCGCTATTTTAATTTCCAGGATAAAAAGAATTACTCCAAAAACAATAAGAGCAAGTCCTGCATAGTTAACCGGCAGGGAATGCATGGAATAAAAAGCAAGTATAAGACTGATAACACCTACTATACCCGGAAGCATAGTGCCGGGATTGTATAGCTCAAACATTATTCCATACATACCCAGCAGTAGCAAAATGTAAGCGATGCTGGGATCACTGATGATATTCAGGATCTTTTCCCAAACACTCATGCTGTAGGTTTGCACTACAGCATTTTTAGTTTGCAGCACATGCTCTCCGAATGGAAGCCGGACTGTTTTTCCATCTATCTGGCTGAGCAGATCCTTTTCAGTAACGGCAATAATATCAATAACATTTTTCTGCAGGGCTTCTGTTTCGGTTATAGAAACACTGTTTCTTACCGCATCTTCAGCCCAGTCGAGATTCCGGTTGCGCTTCTCGGCAATGCTGCGTATAAACGCTGCCGCATCATTGGTTGCTTTACTGTTCATCGTACTGTCCATTCCACCCTGCATGGCAACAGGGTGCGCCGCGCCAATATTGGTAGCAGGCGCCATTGCGGCAATATTCGCGGCCATGGTTATAAAAACACCCGCCGAACCGGCATGGGCGCCACCGGGAGATACATATACGATTACAGGTATGGGCGCAACCAGCAAATCGCTAACAATGCTCCTTGTTGATGTTAACAATCCGCCGGGCGTATTAAGGCGGATAATCAGGCATTCCGCTTTTTCTTCCCCCGCTTTTTCAATAGCATTATGAATAAAATCCGCAGATGCGGGATTAATGGTTCCGTCAATTTGTATAGCAATTACCTTCTGTCCAAGTACAAAAACAGGGAAAAAGGATATAAGAAAAAAATATAGTAAAAATCGTTTCATACAAAAATGCCCGGATGGTAAAGCAGGTAAACAACTCTCCTGTGTAATATACTTAATTTCCGGCAGAGTAGAGCAGGGTAGCAGGGGCAAATACAAAATCCGAAGCGGGAATTTCGAAATACGAATAAATACAAAAGCGCCAAATAACAAACAAATTACAAATCCGAAGTCGAAAATCCGAAATCCGAAGGGAAAGCATCAAGGACCAAATAACAAGAACCAAATAAATCTCAAAATCCGAATACTTAAAATCCGAAATCCGAAGCGCAATGCAACCTGAAACCACAAACGATAAACTATAAATTATTAAATCCCAAGCAGAAAAATCCGAAGAAGGCTGGCTATGAGCGATCAGCTTTGAGCTATGGGCAGCAACGTACCTTCCTCCATTTTCAAATTATCACATTTCCCACATTTTCAAATTACCATTTCAACTCCAGCTTATTGTTTTTCCTGTTCACATCCGCCATGCGCCAGGTTGGGTCTATTTCAATAGACTGCACATTCATTAAACGCTGATCTACTTCCAGCACATAAGTAGGATGCGTCCACTTCCAGGGCTCGCGTACAAGCCGGGGAATGTTGTCTTCCGGTGGTTTCGCTCCAAACATGCTGAACTGCGGTATATATACGGTTGCTTTGGAGCCGTCTTTGTATTGCAATAGCACATCTACGGGCATAGGCATCTGCCCTATCATACGCAGGCGTACTTTTGTTTTGCCGCCCTGCTCCCACAAGCTGTCTATACTATAATCAATGGTTTTAGTAGTGTTTACCCAATATTCCTTATACCAGTTTAACTGTATGCCACTCACCTTTTCGGCTACACGAATGAAGTCATTGGCATTGGGATGCTTAAACCGCCATTGCTTATAATATTCCAGCAAAGTTTTGTCTCTCAGCGAGTCGCTGATAATATACCCTAACTGCGCCAGGAATACGGCTCCTTTTGAATAAGCGGCCCTGGCATACGCGAAATTGGTATTAAAATGGTCGGCATGCGTGGTTAAAGGCTCTTCCAGCCCGCTTTTCACCAGGCTAAAGTAGCCGGCATAGCTGTCGGCATGATACAAGGGGAGCGCTTCATCGCTGCTGTTGCGCGGACCGGTGGATATTTCATTGCTGAAAGTAGGATTCCCTTTTTGTTGCCTGTAATATTCAGACACCAGGTCTTCCGCATACGTAACAAATCCTTCATCTATCCATGCATACAGCGACTCATTGGTAGCCAGCATCATCTGGTACCAACTGTGCAGCAGCTCATGAAATGCAGTGCCCAGCCCCGGCCCGCTCACTAAAGTTGCCATCGGATATTCCATCCCCCCATCACCCCCATGTATAAACGAATATTGCTTATAGGGATATGCTCCAAAATGTTTTTCAATAAAGGGAAATACCGTTACCGCGGCGTCGGCTACTTCTTTCCACGCGTTGTCATTGGCGGCATCATTAGGCTTGTTTTTATATAAAACGTGAATGGTGGGACCGTTTGGAATGTTGCGTGTTAAATGTGTAAACTGCGGATCAGCCGCCCAAACAAAATCGTGCACATTTGGCGCGGTAAACCGCCATGTTAAGGTATTGCCCTGCGAACGAATCACTTTTGTTCCTTTTTTTTCATAGCCATACCCTACCTGGTTCGCGTTTTGCAAATAACCGGTGCCGCCAATGATATAATTTTTATCGAGGGTAATGTTTACTTCATAATCGCCCCATACGCCGTAAAATTCACGTGCCACATAAGGCGTAGGATGCCAGCCTTCCTCATCATATTCGCATAGTTTGGGATACCACTGGCTCATAGAATAGCGCACCCCGGTATTGGGGTTATCTCTTCCTGCCCGCCTGATCTGCAGCGGCACCTGTGCTTCAAAATCCATATCAAATATCACTTTGGACTTAGGCGCTACAGGCTTACTTAACGCTACTTCCAGGATGGTTTCATATATATTATACTGCTGTGCTACGCCATTCATTTTAAGAGATAATATTTTCTGATACCCGATTTCATCCGGCTCCAGATGCTCAATGCGGTCTCTTACGCGGCTGTCCCAATCTTTAACGACCTGGTTGTTGGAGGCACGAAATTCAATATTGCCCAGCTCGCGGCTGCGCATATCCATCATGCTGTTGGGTTGAAATGCATTCCAGTATAAATGATAAAACACCTTATACAAAGTATCGGGCGAATTATTCCAGTACTCTAGCGTTTGTTTTCCCTTCAACCGGTTGGTCTGCACATTCATATCAATATCCATCACATACTTTACTTTCTGCTGCCAGCGGTCCGGCTGGGTAAAAGCAATAGTATAGCCACTGCATAAAAACACTACAACTAAAATTATCCTGTTCATCCGGAATAAGTTTTATGATTTCAATAGCGCCAAAGATAATAAGGCCGGTGGTATATAATTCGCATTATAAAAGTTAAAAGGTGAAGGCAAAGAGGGACTTTCCTCTCACCCTTCACCTCTTACAGTCTTACTATCTTACGGTCTTACTGTCTTATCTATAAAGTAAGATTATCCTTTAGCAACTTTCCCTTTTCGTTAAAAAGTAGGTTCTTTTGCTGGATATCTGATTTAGCCACGCGTACCCTGTATTGCTTTACATCACCGGGCAGCTCAATTTCGTATACCGACTTTACTTCCCATTCTGAATACTTACTCTTTTCAAATCCGTCGTTTACTATGCCAGGTAAATCGCTTATCTCCAATTGCTTTTCAGTGCTTTGCCATTTACCTTTTTTATTGAATTTTGCTTCATATTTTTCGCCATGCTCCTCAAAGCTGGCAATAAATGCATTAAGGTTGTCTTTCCATTCCACATTCTTCGCGTCATCATATTTCTCCGAAAAAGCATTGGTTACTTCTGCGGGTATTTTCCTGATCTGGGCAGTAGCTGTTTGTATAAAGCTTACGGCGCCGGCCAGCACAATTAAAAGCAATATTTTTTTCATGATGTTAATTTTTAAATTATAGATGCAATTTCATGCCATGAATTTCAATAAACATATTTTGACTGGTAAAAAAAGCTTAAATATGAGTTTATAATTTATGGTTTTATCTGGGTTGCCTCTCGGTTTCCCATTTTCAAATTTTCAAATTCTCTCATTGCTCTTTACCGCTTACCACAACCACGATCTCTCCTTTAACTGCTTTTGCTTTAAAATAATCGCATACTTCACGCAAGCTGCCTCTTTTATTTTCTTCAAACATCTTAGTAAGTTCCCTGCTTACACAACATTGTCTTTCTTCACCAAAATACAGTATGCACTCTTCAAGGGTTTTCACCAGGCGCATAGGGGATTCATAAAAAACAATAGTGCGTTCTTCTTCGGCCAGTTTTTTAAATAAAGTTTGCCGTCCCTTTTTCAATGGCAAAAATCCTTCAAAACAAAACCGGTTAATGGGCAGCCCGCTGTTCACCAATGCAGGCACAAATGCCGTAGCGCCGGGCAGGCATTCTACCCTGATATTGTTTTTCACACATTCCCTTACCAGTAAAAAGGCGGGGTCGGAAATACCCGGTGTGCCCGCATCCGTAAGCATGGCCATGGTTTTACCTGCCAGCATCTGTTCTACCAGGTGATGTACTATTTTATGCTCATTGTGCTGGTGATGGGGAGTAACGGGCTTTTGTATATTGTAATGCCGGAGCAATACAGATGAGGTGCGGGTATCTTCTGCCAGTATGAGATCAGCTTTCTGTAAAACTTCTACTGCCCTGAAACTCATGTCGGAAAGATTACCTATCGGAGATGGAACGATGTAAAGCATAATTGCTCCTTTAGGCGGCAGGAGCTACCGTTATCTCAAAATATTCCATTACCTGGTTGGCTAATAATTTTTGCGAAGCTTCCTCCGCTATTCTTTTCGCTTCTTCAGCAGAGCCCGCTTCTACCTGCAGGGTAATGTGCTTTCCAATGCGAACGTCTTCAACGCCTTTCAATCCCAGATTGCTTAGTCCGCTCATTACCGCTTTTCCCTGCGGATCAAGTAATTCTTTCAGCGGCATAATATTAATATGAACAGCGTAGGTCATGATGCTATTTTATTTTTGAGCGGCAAAGATAACAGAATGTAGGCGATAAAAATAAGCGGAACGGCCGTCCATTGAAACAACACCACAAGTACGATCGCCAGCAAAACCAGTATCCATTTGGACATATTGTTCTTAAAGGAATAATCCTTAAACTTTAAGCTCATAACGGGCATATTGGATACCATCAGCCAGCTCAGCAATAAAAGCACAGCATACCATATCCATTTATTCAAAAAAATACCGGTAACGGCAGCAGCAGAGCTGTGCCAGAAGATAAGCGGAAAGGAAGCCACCAGCAAACCCACGGCAGGCACAGGTACGCCTTTAAAGTGGTAGGTTTGCGTTTCATCTAAGTTAAATCGGGCCAAACGCCATGCCGCGGCACAGGGCAACAGCAATGCCGGCAGCAGCCAGGCAAAAGAAGCGTCTAACCCGTTCTCCTCCCTGGCTACCGATAAGCGCAAAAACTGGTAAATGATTAGTCCCGGCGCCACGCCAAAGCTCACTACATCGGCCAGCGAATCCAATTGCTTGCCCATAGCAGATGTTGTTTTCATTAACCGGGCAACAAAGCCGTCAAAAAAGTCAATCACTGCCGCTAAAGCAATAAACAAGGAAGCCAGGAATATTTGCTCGGGCATATTCATCATCTGAACGCCGTCGGCGGTAGTTATTAAACCAATGCCGCTTTGCAGTATTACAATAATGGCCAAACACCCAAAAACCAGGTTGAGGAGTGTAAATAAATTAGGGATATGCTTCATCAATCGTACGATTTGTAATGCAGTGATTTGTTATTTTTTCATCAGGGCTTCTATTTCGCCGGTGGTAACAGGTATCTTCTTCATCAAATCTTTATTGCCGTTTTTAGTAACCCAGAAATTATTTTCGATGCGTATACCCATCTGTTCTTCTTCAATATAAATGCCCGGTTCTATTGTAAATACCATCCCTGCCTGTATGGGTTCGGTTCGCGTACCCAGGTCATGCACATCCACGCCCAGGTGATGCGAAATGCCGTGGTACAAATATTTCCGGTATGCCCTGTTTTCCCGGTCTTCATTTTTTACATCCGCTTTTTTCAGCAGGCCGATCTTCAGAAATTGTTTCGTGGCTTCCTCGCCCACTTTTTCGGTATAATCAACCATTGTAATGCCCGGCTTTAAAATTGACGCCGCGTAATGATGCAAATGCAGACAGGCATTATACACTTCTTTCTGCCGTTTGGTAAATTTTCCGTTTACAGGAACCGTGCGGGTAAGATCGGCGCAATAGCCGCCGTATTCAGCGCCAAAATCCATTAATATTAATTCGCCGTCTTTGCATTCATGATTGTTCGATACATAATGCAGGGTTCTTGCCCTGTCGCCGCTGGCGATGATAGAACCATAGGCCGGACCCGTAGCCCGGTTGCGTAAGAACTCGTGAAAAATCTCCGCTTCAATTTCATACTCCATCACCCCCGGCCGGATAAAGGATAATAAACGCCTGAACGTTTTTTCCGTTATATCAATGGCCTCCTGCATCACTTCTATTTCAAGCGCTGTTTTAATACCCCGCAGCTCTTTCAGTATCCTGGCGCTGCGCCTGTACTCATGCAGCGGGTAACGGCGCCGCATTTGCCTTGCATAGCGATAATCTCTTACAGGTACAAGGTTTGCCTTCCTGTCGTTTTCATTACTGTTGAGATAAATGATATCGGATAAATGGATCCAGGGCTGTAACAAACCATCTAATGCATCTAACCAAAGAATTGTTGAAATACCCGATATGGCTTCGGCTTCCCTGGCCCGCAGGCGGTGCCCGTCCCATTTTTCTTTCAGCTCATTGGGGCGCACCAGCACCAGCACTTCCCTGTATTTTTTATCGGGGTTACCGGGGAAAAGAATGAGCATGGAATCTTCCTGTTCGATACCCGTAAGCCAGTATAGGTCAGAATTTTGCTTAAAAGGATACAGCGCGTCGCCATTTGAAGGTAATTCATCATTGCTGTTAAATATGGCTATGGCGTTTTTCTCCATGCGTGCGGTAAATCTTTTGCGGTTCTGAATAAAGATTTCAGGATTTAACGGCAGATATTTCATGGCATATTGCTTTATCCGGTTGAATAATAATGCAATATCTGCATAAAATGCCGGGTTACAAAAATCATTGAAGAAGGCATGAGGTATTGGGTATGCGTGTGAAGTGTGTAACCTGAAACCAGTGGATCTGCTTCAGGTATCATTATATTCCATTTTGGATTTCGGATTGTATTCTCTTCGGATTCAGAGCGTATGATTCCGGATTTAAGACCTGCCTTTGTTTCCCGTCAATTTGTTCCTTTTTTGCGGCTGTTAGCCACCATCCTTATAAAAACTAACGATCGTTAGGTTTTTAGGAATTTGATCTTTAGCTTTGCTTTTCAAACTTAACCATATGTCAGTACCGGTATTCCTTTTTTCACCCCAAAAGCTCATGCATTACGGATTAAAAGTTTCGGACCATATGCATTACCAGTCTCTCCCGGAAGACCTGGTTAATGCCACGCTCCGTTTGGGAGAAGGTGTGCTGAACGACACCGGCGCCCTGGTAATTCACACTGGGAAATTCACCGGGCGAAGTCCAAAGGACAGGTATATTGTAAAGGATGGCATCACCGAAAACAGCGTCAACTGGAACGATATTAACCAGCCGCTGGAAGCGCATTATTTCGACATCATCTTCCGGCAGGTTACCGCCTACCTCAATGAGCAACCGGAGCTTTGGGTAAGGGATTGCTACACCGGTGCCGATGCAAGCTTCAGGCTCAATATCCGTATCGTAAATGAAAAGCCCTGGATCAATTTATTCGCCTGTAATATGTTCCTTCGCCCAACGGAAGAGGAGCTGGAAGATTTTAGTCCGGACTGGCATATTTTTTCGGCGCCCGGGCTATCACTAACGCACAAAGTATGCGGCACAAGGCAGGGAAACGCGGTGGTGATAAGCTTTAAACACAAAATGATATTAATTGCAGGAACCGCCTATACGGGAGAAATAAAAAAAGCTGTTTTTTCGGTATTGAATTACCTGCTGCCTGTATCAAACAAAGCATTGGGGATGCATTGTGCCGCCAATATTGGTGAAAAAGAAGATACCGCGCTTTTTTTTGGATTAAGCGGCACGGGCAAAACCACCCTCAGCACATCGCCGGAACGCAAGTTGATCGGAGACGATGAACATGGATGGAGCGATAACGGCATTTTTAATTTTGAGGGAGGATGCTATGCCAAATGCTTTGGCTTAGAAGAAGAAAAAGAGCCCGGTATATATAAAGCTATCCGTTATGGCGCTTTAGTGGAAAATACTAAGTTCAGGGAAGGATCGCGGCAGATAGACTTTTTTGATAAAACAATAACGGAGAATACCAGGGTATCTTATCCCCTGCATTTTATACCCAATGCGGCTGAACCATCACAGGGACCTTCACCCTGTCATATTTTCTTTTTAACCTGCGATGCCTATGGCGTGCTTCCGCCCATTTCGAAGCTCAGCCATGAGCAGGCAATGTATCATTTTATTAGTGGCTATACCGCTAAGGTTGCGGGAACAGAAACAGGTATTACGGAGCCTAAGGTAGTTTTCAGCGCATGCTTTGGAGAACCTTTTCTTCCATTGCACCCGGCAGTATACACGAAAATGCTGGGCGAAAAACTGCAAAAGTATCAAGCGAACGTATGGCTGATCAACACCGGGTGGAGCGGAGGCGCTTACGGAACAGGCAAACGCATTCCATTGCGCTATACCCGGGCTATGATCAATGCCGCGTTGCAGGGGGCATTAACGGATGTGGTATGCAGTACCCATAAGTTTTTTGGACTGTCTGTACCACAAAGCTGCCCCGGCGTGCCCTACAGCATGCTCAATCCTGAAAATAGCTGGAACGATAAAAGCGCCTATGCGCAAACCGCTAAAAAGTTAGCCGGGCGGTTTATTGAAAATTTTGAGCAGTACAGGAGCAAAGTTCCCGGTGATATCATGAGCGGAGGCCCGGTATCACTCTAAAAAAATCACCACTTCATAACAGTGTGTGGCGCGGTTGCCTGCCGGTTAGATAGGCTGTCTGTTTAACCAGGCAGCCTTTTTTATTTAACTTCGCCTTTAACCGCTGTATTATGCCAACAACAGAAAAAAAGAAAACGCTTATCCTGGGTGCATCGCCTAATCCTCAACGGTATAGCTATCTTGCGCTCGACCGCCTCCGCAATGCCGGACACGAAGTAGTGGCCATTGGTAAAAAAAGTGCAACAGTGAAAGACGTTACAGTTGATACAGAAAAAAAGGCATACCCAGGTGTGCATACCGTAACACTCTACCTGAACCCTGATCACCAAAAAGAATACTACGATTATATTTTATCGCTTCATCCCCGGCGCATCATTTTTAACCCCGGTGCTGAAAATGAAGCATTGCAACGCATTGCCAATGAAAAGGGCATTGAAACATTAGAAGCCTGCACACTGGTTTTGCTGAGCACAGGACAATACTGAAAATGCAGCGCAGGCAAAATTCAAATCCGAAGCAATAAATCCGAAATCCGAAGGGAATACAACGATAAACTAAAAGCCATAAAAACTCCCAAAATCCTAAGATTATCCCGGCACGTGCGGGACGAAATCAGAAGCGAAATGCAACCATAAACTACAAACCATAAACCACAAATCAAAAAAACCGAAGGAGCCTTCGTCTCATCGCTGGTAGTTACCGTCTTATTGCTCCAAATTCAAAAGCTCAAAACAATAAACCTTTGCGCTCTTTGCTTCTTTGCGGGCTTTGCATGCCCGTCCGGTCAGGCGGGCGTGAAACCGTTAGCAGCTACCCACTGAAACCTGACGCCTGAAACCTGATCGCGCGTTCGCCAACAAAATATTAATCTAACGGTAATGAACAGATTCAGAAAAAAACGTACATTGGGGAAACCTGTTCATATATGCTATGGAGAAGATTTAACGGGGAGCGCATCCATCTCCCCATCAAGGATGCGGTAAAAGAAGCTATCATCCGCGAAACGCAAAATGGCTTTCACCTGAAGGTTTGTATTGGCACCGACTCGCAGGTAAAAGGCGCTGAAACGGAGTTTGCAACGGTAATTGTATTTCTTCGTGAAGGCCGCGGCGGCTTTATGTTCATCCACAACGAAAAAACCATCAAGCAGTATTCCATTAAGGAGAGAATGCTGGTGGAGGTAGCCAAAAGCATTGAGATCGCTTACGAGCTATGCGACCTGTTTACCGAATTCGATGTTGACATGGAAGTGCATGCCGACATTAACACCAATCCTCATTTTAAAAGCAATGAAGCCCTGCGCGAAGCCATGGGCTATATACTGGGGATGGGGTTTGCGTTTAAAGCCAAGCCGGAAGCTTTCGCCAGCAGCAGTTGCGCCAATAAGGTAGTTAATTAGAAGTGAATGGTGGGAGGCAAATGGTGCAAGGTCAAGGGAGAGAGGAGAGAAGAGATGTTGAATGGAGACTTCACCTTACGCCTTATACCTCATACCTTATACCTAACCGTTACCTGCTGTAAATTCCTCATTCCACTTTGCTATCGCATCCAGTATTTTATCTTTACCCAGCTTTTTAACGGTGCTGGTAACAAAATGCGCAGGCAAAAACTGCCAGGTTTTACGCATGGCATTTAAAAAGGCTTTGATATTTTTACTTACCTCCAATTGCGTGGTTTTATCGGCCTTGGTAAACACCATACAAAAAGGAACTTCCCATTGGCCCAGGCGGTTCACAAATTCCAGGTCAGCTTTCTGGGGGCTGTGCCGGCTGTCTATCAATACAAACACATTCACTAAGTTCTCTCTTTTGCGCAGGTAATCTTCAATCATTGTGCTCCAGCTTTTGCGTTGCTGCTGCGATACTTTGGCAAACCCATATCCCGGCAGATCAACAATATACCATTGCGCTTTACTATTATTTTCAGCGCTGCTAACAACATCAAAGTGGTTGATCATCTGCGTTTTGCCGGGCGTGCCGGAAGTTTTGGCCAGTTTCTGATTATTGCACAGCATATTGATCAGTGAAGATTTGCCCACATTACTCCTGCCTATGAAAGCATATTCAGGGCGGTCGGCTTTCGGGCATTGCAAATAACCCGGGCTGCTGATCAGGTAGGTGGCAGAAGTAATAACCATAGGGTGCAAGATACAATGAGAAAAGATAATGAGAAGGCAGGAGGTTACAGGTCTCAGGGTACAAGGCACAGTTTGTGCATGTGCCCGGCAACCCTGCACCCTGTACCCTGCAACTTGTACCCTGTAACCAGTACCTCGTACCCCGCCCATTTCCCAACTTTCCGGGTTCAATATTTTCAAATCAGGAATCAGGA
>NZ_DAOMQT010000039.1:0-24012 GCF_035445465.1 Agriterribacter sp. | reverse complement strand
ACCCCGCCCATTTCCCAACTTTCCGGGTTCAATATTTTCAAATCAGGAATCAGGATGTACATTTGCCAACAATTATATACTATAACCTTAAAAAATCTGGCATGGCAGAAAAAATTAAAGTGGCTAATCCGGTGGTTGAACTGGATGGAGATGAAATGACAAGGATCATATGGAAATTTATTAAAGACAAGCTGATCCTGCCTTATCTTGACATTGACATTAAATACTATGACCTGGGTATTGAGCACCGCGATGAAACCAACGACCAGGTAACTATAGATGCTGCCACTGCCATTAAACAATACGGCGTTGGCATTAAATGCGCCACCATTACGCCCGATGAAGCAAGGGTTAAAGAGTTTAACCTGAAACAAATGTGGAAAAGCCCTAACGGTACTATCCGCAACATACTGGATGGTACGGTTTTCCGCGAACCCATTGTAATGAAAAATGTTCCCAGGCTCGTAACCAACTGGACGGCGCCTATCATTGTTGGCCGTCATGCTTTTGGCGACCAGTATCGTGCAACCGATACCGTAATCAAAGGCAAAGGTAAGCTCACCATGACCTTCACTCCCGAAGACGGCAGCGCACCTGAAGTTTTTGAAGTGTTCGATTTTAAGGGCGGCGGTGTGGCTCTGAGCATGTACAATACGGATGAAAGCATAAAAGGCTTTGCCCGGAGCTGTTTCAACATGGCCTTGAGCAAACAGTGGCCGTTGTATCTTTCTACAAAGAATACCATCCTTAAAAAATACGACGGAAGGTTCAAGGATATTTTCCAGGATATTTACGAGCAGGAGTTTAAAGCACAGTTTGAAGCGGCAGGTATCGTATATGAGCACCGCCTTATTGACGATATGGTGGCCAGCGCCTTAAAATGGAACGGCAATTTTGTATGGGCCTGTAAAAATTATGATGGTGATGTGCAAAGTGATTCTGTTGCGCAGGGATTTGGTTCCCTGGGTTTAATGACATCGGTACTCGTTACTCCCGATGGTAAAACGCTGGAAGCGGAAGCTGCACACGGAACCGTTACCCGCCACTACCGTGATCACCAGGCCGGGAAACCCACTTCCACTAACCCTATTGCTTCTATTTTTGCATGGACCAGGGGACTGGCATTTCGGGGGAAGTTAGATAATAACCAGCAGCTTATTGATTTCAGTCAGGCGCTGGAAGCAGTATGCATTGAAACCGTAGAAGGCGGAAAAATGACAAAGGATCTTGCCATTTGTATACATGGCAATAAAGTAAAGCTTGGTGAGCATTATCTTAATACGGAAGATTTCCTGGAAGCTATCAATAATAATCTTTCAGCAAAGCTGAAATAAAACGGTCATCCGGTAAGTCGCTAAAAAAGATTACCAGTATTTTTTATGATAAATATGCCGCAGGTTCACCTTTTTTGTTTGTGAACCTGCGGCATATTAGCAAGCACATTTATAAATGAATGGCAAGCTGCCCAAACAGGGATCAGGCAACCCATCTGCTCTGTGAATAAAATACCGCAAGGCTTTCCTGTAAAGGGTTTCGTTGCAGTTTTATTTTTTTTGTGCACCGGAACAGTGCAAAAATCTTACCTTCGCGTCATTCCATCTTGCCAGCAGTACTCCATATTACCTAACCTGTGAGAATGACTATCTTTGCACCGCTTTTTTATTATTGTTTTAATTACATTGTTGTATGGCTGATATTTTTGAAAGACTAACAAAGAACTACGGCCCTTTGGGCCAGCATCGTGAACGTGCGCATGGCTATTTTGCTTTTCCGAAATTAGAAGGAGACATTGGCAGCCATATGACATTCCGGGGAAAAGATATGATTGTATGGAGCCTGAACAATTACCTTGGGCTGGCTAACCATCCTGAAGTGCGAAAAACGGATGCGGAAGCTGCTGCAAAGTTCGGGCTGGCCTTACCCATGGGCGCCCGCATGATGAGTGGTAATACCCGTTATCATGAACAATTAGAAAGAGAACTGGCCGGGTTTGAGCAAAAGGAAGATGCTATTTTGCTGAACTACGGCTACCAGGGTATGGTAAGCATTATAGATGTATTGTGCACCCGTCATGATGTGATCGTTTATGATGCGGAGAGCCACGCCTGCATTATTGATGGTGTACGGTTGCACGCGGGACAAAGATTTGTTTTCAAGCACAACAATATAGCCGACTTTGAAAAACAGTTGCAGCGTGCCGAAGCTTTGGTTAAAAAGCAGGACGGTGGGGGAATACTGGTGATTACGGAAGGAGTATTTGGCATGGCCGGCGATCAAGGCAAATTAAAAGAGATCACCGCGCTTAAAGATAAATACGCATTCCGGTTACTGGTAGATGACGCGCACGGTTTTGGCACCTTAGGTAAAACCGGCGCTGGAGCAGGAGAAGAGCAGGGCGTGCAGGATAAGATTGATCTTTACTTTTCTACTTTCGCCAAATCAATGGCTTCTATAGGCGCTTTCGTTGCCGGCGACAAACCCATCATTGACTATATCCGTTATAATATCCGCAGCCAGATCTTTGCCAAAAGTTTACCCATGCCTTTGGTGCTTGGCAATCTTAAACGGCTCGAATTATTACGCTCACATCCCGAACTAAAAGAGCAGCTATGGAAAAACGCGCTTTCTCTTCAAAAAGGACTGAAAGATAAAGGATTCGATATCGGCCATACAGATTCCGTTGTTACCCCGGTATACATGAAAGGTGGTGTGGAAGAAGCCACCGCCATGGTAATGGATCTAAGGGAAAACTACGGCGTTTTTTGTTCCATTGTAGTATATCCCGTTATTCCCAAAGGACATATTATTTACAGGCTCATTCCTACTTCCACCCATACACAGGAAGATATTGAACGAACGCTGAATGCATTTGAAGAAACCAAGAAGAAATTAGATATCGGGCTGTATAAAGTTGCAGAAATTCCTGCTATGGCCGATATGTAAGGAAAAAAACGATTTCAGCGAAACCGGGCTGTCTAAAAAGTAATATTTTGCCACAAAGCCGCGAAGACACGAGAAAAATAAAGCCCTGAAGATCAGAACTTAGTGGCATATTTCCTAAACCGGCCCTTTTAAGACAGCTTTATTTTTCTTTTCAATTTCACAACATGCTATTACCCTTTTCTCAATCTAACCAGGCTGTTAACGGAAGCCTTGTATTTGCCGGCGATGTAGGTGCTACAAAAACCAACCTCGCTTTATACCGGATAGAAAATAATAACTACCACTTGTTGCAGGAAGCGAAGCTGGTGTCGAAAGACTATGATAACATTACAGAACTTATCCGGGAGTTTACCGCACATGCCCCGCAACCGGATGCCGTTTGCTTTGGCGTTGCCGGGCCGGTATTGAACGGGCATGCCACGTTGTCTAACTTACAATGGGAGATAGATGTAAAGGAAATTACGGCACAATACCCGGCGGCTAAGGTTCATCTTATTAATGACCTTAAGGCAACGGCTTATGGTTTAGCGGTGCTTGGAGAAGAAGATGTGAAAACTATTCACAAAGGCAGTGCAATGCCGTTAGGAAATGCTGCTGTAATAGCGCCCGGCACAGGACTTGGTGAAGCAGGTCTGTATTGGGATGGCAGCTATTTTCATCCTTTTGCAACAGAAGGAGGCCATGCCGATTTTGCGGCCAGGAACAGCTTTGATTTTGAATTATATACTTTCCTGCAGCAGCAATTTGGGCATGTGAGCTGGGAAAGATTGGTTTGCGGTCCGGGCATTGTAAACATTTACCATTTTTTGAGGGATGTAAAAAAAATAGAAGAGCCTGTGTGGCTGACACAAAAGATGCGCAACGCCGATATGCCTGCTGTTATCAGCGAACATGCGGAACAAAGCTTGCTTTGCAAAACAACCATGCAGCATTTTGTACGCTACCTGGCTTACGAATCGGCCAACTTAGTATTAAAGCTGAACGCCACGGGCGGACTGTTTATAGGTGGAGGTATAGCGCCACAGATCGTTCATCTTTTGGAGAACGATGGATTTTATACTTCTTTCCGCCAGAGCGGGCGACTGAATTTTTTATTAGAGAAGGTTCCGGTAAAAATAATATTAAATACAAAAACGGCATTGCTCGGAGCGGCTTATTATGCAGCAACGCAATGATCCGTATACTTTCGAAACGCACATAAATACTAGCCTGCAATTACTCATTCCTCTCCTTTCCTGTTTGCCGGAATAACCAGCAGCGGAATGGTGGTATGATACGACATCCTCCTGGTAACACTTGGGTGAAATATCCTGTCCCAAAGGCTTCTCTGGTAAGTGATCATTGCCAGTATATCTATATCCTGTTCTTTAATATAGTCCTGCAGCGTATCCTCGAACTTACGCCCGGACAGGTGATTCGTAACAACGGATTCTGTATTAAGCTGTTTCTTTAGCTTTCTTTCATAATCTGCCATATTCATGCCGTGCTCTAAAAACAAAGCGGCGTCGGCAGTATCTTCATCAGTAAATATTACGGCATGCAAAGTGGTTTTAAAAGCATCTGTCAAACCGGTTATCGGTTCCAGTACATCCCTGTCTTCCTCGAAAAAGCTGGTTGCCAATAAAATCTTTCCGGGAACTTTCCAGTTATACTCGTAGGGAATAACCATTACAGGTACACTGGTTTTGCCTGTAAGACCGGCTGTTTTGCTGCCCCATATCCTGTCCTTCAGCCCGTTTATTCCAAAAGTGCCCATTACAATAAGATCAACGCCTTTCTCTTCGCTTAGCTGCAGTATATGCTCGTCTACTTCGCCTTCCCTGAGAAAAGTCCGTATTTCCACCAGTTCCGTTTCCGCAATGCTGGCCTTCACCTGGTCTAATTTTTCCTGTGCTTCTTCCAAAACAGCGCTGTATTTTTCCTGAATAAGATCCGGACGTTCACTATATAAGCTGTCTGTCCGGTCTACCACATGAAGCAGGTTAATTTCAACCGCGCAAAATTTAGCCGTTTGTACTGCAAAATTCAAAGCATTAACTGCACATGAAGAAAAATCGGTCGGTACAAGTATTTTTTTCATTATTGCTTGAAGTTTTATTTTCTACCTGATTCATACAGATACGCTGAAGACAATAGTAGCATTTATTAAACATAACGCAATTGCTGCTGTATTATGAAATTATGATTTTTAACTCAAAAAAAAGCGCTGCCACACACTTAAAGCAGCGCTTTGGGGGAACCGAAACAAAACCAAATGCTTATTTTACCGCGATTTGTTTCTTTACGGAATTCATCTTAAGCTCTTCCTTCCTGGGAAGAGAAAGGTTCAATACGCCGTCGGTATACTTTGCTTCTATTTTATCCCTGTTTACATCGTCGGGTAAAGTAAAGCTGCGGCTAAAAGAAGTATAATTATATTCCCGTCTGGTAAATTTTTTTTCCTTTTCTTCTTTATTTTCTTCCCGCTCCGAACCAACGGTAAGCATATTGCCGCTGATATCAATCGTAAAATCTTCCCGTTTCAGCCCCGGTGCCGCCAGCGATACATTGTACCCGTTTGTATCTTCTGTAATATTCACAGACGGCATGGTAAGCGAACGTCCAAAAAAGCCATCGCCTTTGGTAAACCATTCATTCCATGGTTTAAAAAAATCATCAAAAACGGAAGGTAAGGCAGTACTTCCGCTTTTTACTAATGCAGACATAAAAAACCTCCTTGTTTTTTAGTTCAAAAAAATTGATACAGAAAAAAATCATACCAAACTTACGCTGAAGGAAGACCTTTAACAAAGACTTTAATCAGTACCGGAGATGAGAAAAATCAATACCAGGGGTTATGGGTTTAATTCGCATGCGTATTTCAAACAGGCGGTATTATATATTCCTTAATAAAAAATAGCAGCGCTGGTAATATGCTGAACCCCGGAAAATGATTACTGCGTTTTTGTTTTTTGTAACGCTTCTTTTGCCTGCTTTTTTTCAAGCTTTCTGAAATATCCACGAACTAAGAAGCTATGTTTCATCCCTTCCATTACTTCGTTAAAGTTTTGGGTACTTTTCTGAATATTGTCCAGGCTAACATTAATGGATTTAACTATGGCGGAATCCTTAAGCAAAGCGTTAACGGCGCCTTTCCCGTCATTAATATCATGCTTAAGTCCATTGGTAACCAGGGAAAGCTCCTTCGCCAGTGTATCTGCCTGTCCGGCAACCTGTTTGATCCGTACTATGGCCTGGTTCAGGTTTTCTGCAAAAGAAGTATCCGTTAATATAGCGCCCAGCGACCCCTTTCCGCTTTTTACATCCAGCACCAATCCGTCTAAATCATTCACCATCGTATTTGCCTTAGCAGTAGCCGACCTTATATTTACCATTGACGCGCTTAAATTCCGCGACAGCGAACTGTCGTTTAATAATGCCCATAAAGCAGCGCTGTTATTTATCCGCAACAAAGTGCTTTTGAGCTCGGCGGCAACTACAGCAAGATCATTGTTTGTTCCGGAAAGCGTGTTTACCATGTTATCCAGGTCAGGCGAGACTTGTGTTGCCAGGATATCGCCCGGAGCAATAAGATCTGCATCGCCCGGTACCGGCACAATGTTGAGTACTTTGTTTCCCATTAATCCATCTGTTGCAATCGTAACGCTTGCATTTTTACGGATATACTGTTTCATTTCATTCTCAATGAGCAGCTCTACTTCAACGCGTCCGTCTTCCAGGATATAAACCTTCTTTACCGTACCTACCTGTATCCCGGCATATCTTACATTGTTCCCCGGCGTTAATCCCTGCACATTTCTGAAATGGGCTTTTACCGCAAACGTAGAACCAAAGAGATTCCTGTTTTTGCCTATCATGTATAAAAGCAGGATCAGAAAAGCCAGTGCGGCCAATACAAATGCACCCAGCTTGAGATTTGAAAATGATTTTTTTGCCATAACAATTTATTCAAAAAATGCTTTTATCGCAGGATCTTCCGATTGTATCAGTTCAGCGTATGTGCCTTCCCTGTAGTTCCGTCCGTCTATCAGCATAACCACCCTGTCTGCCACCATGCGCACGCAATTCATATCATGAGAAATGATCAGGGAAGCCGCATGATATTTTTGCTGTACTTCTTTGATCAGATCAATGATCTCCCTGCTGGTAATAGGGTCCAGCCCGGTAGTGGGTTCATCGTACAGGATAATAGCCGGCTTTAGTATCAATGTTCTGGCCAACGCTATCCTCTTGCGCATACCTCCCGACAGTTCTGCCGGCATCATATCAATGGTATGCGCCAGCTTAACATCCTCCAATGCATCCTTTACCAGTTGATCCACATCTTCATGCATTAGTGTAATGGAATGCCGCCTCAGTGGAAATTCCAGGTTCTCCCTTACCGTCATTGAATCGTATAAGGCATTGCTCTGGAAAAGAAAACCGATTTTCATCCTGATCGCGTCTAAGGCTTCATCGTTCAGATCCGGAATACTTTCACCCAGCACCTCAATAGCGCCGCTGTCGGGCTTCAGCAAACCAATAATACATTTGATCAGCACCGATTTACCAGAGCCCGATTTGCCCAATACTACCACATTTTCACCACTATGTAAGCTAACGCTAAAATCAATAAGCACCTTATGGCTGCCAAATGATTTGTACAAATTGCGAACTGCCATTACTGCTTTACCCTGTTCGGCATTTTGTGCCGGCCTTTCTTTGTTTTCCGTTGTATGCATACCCTTTTAGTTCAGTCCCAGTACACCGGTTACCTGTACTGCAATAAGATCAATGATAAATATCAGCACAGAAGACAGCACTACAGCCGAATTGGCCGATTGCCCCACGCCCTCTGTTCCCTTTTTGGAATAATATCCTTTATAGCAACCTACTATTCCCACGGCAAAGCCAAAGAAAAAGGATTTCACAAAAGCAGGCAGCACATCGCTAAAGGAAAGATTCCTGAATACTTTTGTCCAGAAAAGATCAAAGCTGGTAACACCGCTCATATTTACCCCCAGGTAGGTTCCGTATAACGCTACTGCATCACCCAGTATAACGAGCAGGGGCAACATAAAAGTAGCGGCTAATACTCTTGTTACCACCAGGTATTTAAAAGGATTGGTACCGGATACTTCCATAGCGTCTATTTGTTCGGTTACTTTCATAGAGCCCAGTTCCGCGCCAATGCTGCTGCCAATTTTTCCCGCAAAAATAAGTGCGGTAATAACCGGGCCAATTTCCCGAACAATAGCAATACCTACCATGGCAGGCAATTGTGATTCAACGCCATAATCTATCAGGAAGGGGCGTATCTGCATCGTTAACACCAGACCCATAATAAAGGTAGTGAGCATAACCAGCGGCAGGGATTTATAGCCTATGATAAAGCACTGCCTCAGGAATTCGGTTATCTCGTACGGGGGTTTAAACCATTGAGAAAATAACCTGCCGGTAAAACGGGCTATCTCCCCCGTTTCTTCGAAAAATTTTTTCCAGAACTGGGAACGCAACATGCCTTAAAAATAATCAAATATTCTATGTGGGCATCAGCAACCTTAAAGTATCAGGACACAATTGTATGATTGCGGCATTTGTGTTTGTATCTTCTCTATCGTATGAAACCAGGCAATTCGTCAAAGTAATCTTCTTCATTGCCTCGCAGAAGATAATCCTTCAGGGCAAAAACAACTGATTTTTCGGCGGTATACATTTCCCGGTTAAAGTTAACAATGGTAGAAAACTCAACTTCATTTACATTTTTTAAAACACTTTCGCGGTACAGTTCACGGAGCGTTGTGTTGTAGCCTTCCTGTGTAGTGCTATAAATGGAACTGAGTTGCTCAAAATTAGACGGAATTGGGTCCGCACCCAGCAATGCAATGGCCCGTTCAATAAAATTACCAACTCTTTTCTTTGTACGCAGGTAAAACTCAAATTTCAGATCATTGGATGATTTTTTCAACTGATCTATATCCGGCAATGCATCTTTGATATTTTTAGCTGCATACATGCTGTTGCGGAAAGAAGAAATCAACTGATGAATGCGGGATTGTTGTTCCTTGTCTGCAGTGGCATTCTGAAGCCGGATGGAATAGGTTTGAACCTCACCATGAAGATGCTTGATATATTCATATTTTCCCGGGAGCTTTTCCGGTTCAAATAAAGGGCTAAGAGAAAATGGATTATTTTTTCCGGCTTTACAGTCAAACGCATTGAGTGAGAAAATGCAAACATGATAAATAAAATGCTGTGCTTCCTTTTCCAGGGCAAGCATCGCAAGTTCGGTATCTGTTACTTTTACTTTATGAATATAAGCTGTTTCGTTATCGGTACTTATAAACCGCTTTTCCAGAAATCTTCCGAAGATTTCCAAAAAGGGATAGAAAATGATAATGCCGGTGAGGTTAGTGAGTGTTTGGAAAAAAATCAATGCTATCAGGTTATCATGAATGCCTATAACGCTGGTAATTAATTTATTTATAGGTCCAAGAAAAATGAATATCAGCAATGCATTAACAACATTGAACAGCAGGTTTCCCAACGCCACTCTTTTTTTAACGGCTACGCCTTTCACCGAAGCAAGTACGAGCTTAACTGTTGTTCCTATTTCCGAACCCAGCACAATTGCCATCGCCGCAAATAAACTTATTGCATTTACGTGTAATGCACTCAGCACGATAGCCACTGTAGCTGAACTGGACTGGATCAGCGAGGTAATCAGTAACCCTACCAATAGAAAAAGGATGGCAGGTTTTTCATTTAATATACTCAGATCCAGTTGCTGTACCGTTTGTTCTATACTGGTACGGATAAAACTTAATCCAAAAAAAAGAAAGCCGAAACCCAAGAAAAACATACACCAGTTGTGCCAGCGGCTATCCTTGCCAACCAGCATCATTGCTATACCTGCTATACCTATAACCGGCAATGCAAAACTTTCTATGTTCAACTTAAACCCTAAAGTAACAATGATCCAGCTGCTTACAGTAGTTCCCAGGTTGGATCCCAGCATTATCGCCAAAGCGTTATGCATGGTTATTACGCCGGCGCCTGCAAAGGCCAGTACCATTAAATTAACAACCGAACTGCTTTGCAGAACTGCGGTAACTATTGCGCCTCCGGCAATAGCCGCAGGCTTATTTGACGTCTTTTTTTTGAGAAACAGCTTAAAAGACCTGCCAGTGAGGCTTTTTAACGCCTTTTCCAGGAAATGCATGCCAAGTAAAAAAATGGCAATGCCTGCAAGCAGTTTCCAGGTATCAGGAGTAAATAACATAGCGCTAAGCTAAGGAGAAATCGGGTTAACATACTCAACACTCCCGGCTCCATGCTGCAATGTATTGAGCATTACTATGAGGTATTGTATAGGCGTTCGTAATACTCAGCAGCTAACCTGTTGCTTCCGAAAGCGGGAACAATGTCTTTCATACCATTTTTAATGATGCCGAGCCAGCGGTCGGGATCATTATAGTACGTGGGAATTACTTCCTGTTCAAGCAACTGATACAGGCTGGCGTTATCTTTTTCATCCTGCAGGTAGTCAGGCAATGCAGGGTTGCAGGAAGGGATTACAAAGGCATTTTGCTTATCCCTGGCAAACTCGGGAAACCATCCGTCCGGAATGCTAAGGTTTACAGCGCCATTCATGGCGGCCGACATACCGCTGGTTCCGGACGCTTCACGTGTGATGCGGGGAACATTTAACCAAACATCGGCTCCTCTTTTTAAGAGCATGGAAAGCTTTAGTTCATAGCCCACCAGTATGGCGCAATTGGAATAGGTTTTGCAGAGATTGGCAATCCTGTCGAATACCCCAATGGCCGCATAATCCATAGGATAAGGTTTGCCGGCCCATATAATTTGCACCGGGCGTTCTGTATTGGTAACCAGCCGGTGAAAACGTTCCATATCATACAAAAGCAGGTCGGCCCTTTTATAACCGGCAAAGCGCTTTGCAAAAACAATGGTCAGCACACGCTCATCATATATTTCTCCGCACTGATCGGCAACAACTTCAAATAGCTCATGTTTGGCCTGTTGCTTTATCCTTCGCAATGCGTTATCATCCTTTTTAGCCAGCGCGCTGTACAGTTCATTATTATGCCAGTATGAGAAATCCTGGGCATTGGTAACAGACGTGAGGTTATTGATATTTTTCTGCCCGGACCACATGGCCTGTAATGTTTTCAGATGTGCCTTTGAAACCGCGTTGCACCTTCCCGAAAGCCTTATGGCGGTTAAGGTGTGATCAAGCATATTCCCTTCAACTTTTGCAATCGCTTTTATTTCGGCAAGCGGTATATCGCCAAAAAAACTCATTTTATCCAGCAGCGCCAGAGGGGTTTTTTTATTGCCCGCCTCTTCCGGTGTATGGTTGGTAAATACAACCTTCTTTTTCAATGCTTCCGTATCACGAACCTGGTTGTACAAATAAAAATACAGGGGTAATGCATGTGATTCGTTTAAATGATATACATCAGGGATCCAGTTCAGCTTTTCCAGGAGTTTGGCGCCCCCAACCCCTAATAAAATGGAAGCAGCAACCTGGGTTTCAGGATTGGCATCATACAATTTGTGCGAATTGGTTTTAGAGAGATAATCATTTTCGGGTAAATCTGCAGACAGGAGAAAAACCGGAGCGGTTTTAAAGATCTCCGGAGGCAGGTACCAGGCGGTTACCCATACATCGTGTCCCGATATTTTAATAGTAAACTTAATTTTTGTTTTTTTCAGGAATCCATATACTTTTTCCTGGAACAATACGTCCATACACTGATCGCTTTTGCGGACCTGGTCGTAGTACCCGTATTTCCAGAGGATACCGATCCCCACCATATTTTGCTTCAGTTCCCATGCGCTGCGCATATGTGAGCCGGCCAAAAACCCCAGCCCGCCCGAATAGGTCTTCAATGGCTGATGTATGCCAAATTCCATACAGAAATAGGCAACCCGCTTTGAAAAATTAGGATCAATCCGGTAAGGATGCTGGAATGGGAAAGACATGGACTTTATTACGAACCTTTATTTAATAAACAATTATCCTTTCAACCGTACAGGCGTCTTCGTAATCGGCTTTAGGAAAATCGAACCGGAGAACCCCCGCTTTATATTCTGCCCTCACAAAATCGGTATCAATATATTTGGGTAAATCTATAGCATGCTCAAAACAGTCATAACCCTGTCCGTGCAATGGATACCCGGAACGCTCACCGGCATCGCAGGCAGGGGATATGCCATAAATATTGAGCTTTCCGCCTTCAATTGTAACAATAAAGTCTTCTTTATTATACCCGGGTGCCTTAACTTCAATACAATAATACCCCGGGTTTTCGCTGATGTTTACAGCAGGCTTAAAGCCCTCAGCAGCGGTTTCCCTCAACTGCTGCATCACCTTTGTCCAGTTATACGAAGGAGGATGATATGCTCCCGGGTATTCATGGGATTCATTTTTTCTTTGATTGCCGAATGAGATCATATGAATGAGGTATATAATGGATAATGATTGCAGGTATGCCCCTACATCTTTTCTGTTTATTTTAATGTACCACACGCTAAACCAGGCACTCACAGGTATGCAATTGTACGGTATTTTACAAAAACAAAGCATGACTACCGTCCTGAATGTTACTGACCTTTGTCATCAATCCATTTTAACCGGTATTAAAGGTTTGTAATAAAATCTATATTTACAAAAAGACTGCATTTTGAAAAACGGGCCTTTTGCCGGCGCCAGCACAAAACAACAAAAGCGCCGGCCTGTTGAAAAAAAGCGGCTCAGCGCCGGATATACCATGAATAATAATGTAAAATTTATTCGTGGCGGCGCTGCGTATTTTAACCGGATGCTGCAAATGATTGACGAGGCGAAGCACAGCGTACACCTGCAGACTTATATTTTTGATGACGACGGTACCGGAAGTTTAGTAGCAGATGCGCTGAAAAATGCCGCGAAAAGAGGTGTTAAGGTGTATATGATGCCCGATGGCTACGCATCTAAAGTACTATCCCGGCCGTTCATCCGGGAACTCAGGTTGGCGGGGGTGTATTTCCGTTTTTTTGAACCCCTGGTCAGGAGCAAATATTTCTATTTTGGCAGGCGGCTGCATCATAAGATCATAGTAACCGATACACGATACGCCATGGTGGGCGGATTAAATATTACGGAACGGTATAACGACCGGCCAGGCTATAAGGCATGGCTGGATTTTGCCGTATGGGTTGAAGGAGAGATCGTAAAAGAATTATGTACGCTTTGCTGGAAAACATGGAAAGGGTTTCCGGCAAAAACAGGCGCATTGCCCTGCGAACAGGAATACCTGCAGGCGCCATCCATACCCGGAGCTTCAAGCCGGGTGCGCATGCGCATTAACGACTGGGTGCGCAATAAGCACGAAATATCACGCAGCTATATTGAAATGCTCGAAACTGCACAATCACATGTAGTTATTTTATGCAGCTATTTTTTACCCGGTGAAACGTTCAGGAAAAAGCTTTCGCTTGCCGCAAAAAGAGGGATAAAGATCAAAATTATTCTTGCCGGCCTGTCGGATATAAAACTGGCAAAATATGCCGAAAGATATATTTATGACTGGTTGTTGCGGAACGATATAGCTATTTACGAGTACCAGGGAAATGTGTTGCATGGGAAGGTGTCGGTTTGTGATACCACGTGGTTAACCATTGGCTCCTATAACATTAATAATATCAGCGCTCATGCCAGCATCGAATTAAACCTTGATGTACACGATGAAAATTTTGCCGCCGGGGTGGAAAAAGTATTTGAAGATATTATTGAAAAAGAATGCATCCATGTAACAAGAGCAATGCTTGTTCAAAAACGCAGCCTCCTGAAGCGCTTTATATGGTGGTGCTCTTATCAAACCGTTAAGGGACTGATCTATCTTTTTACTTTTTATTTCAGGAAAAAGAATTAAAGGAATACAAAGCATCAGGGGCTAAGTCACAAACCTGAATCATAAGAGCCAAAATCACAAAAGACAAATAAAAAATTCAAATCCGAAGTATAAAATCTTAAATCCGAAGCAAAATGCAACCGGAAATCACGAACGATAAACCACAAATTATAAAATCCGATCCCAATTATCTTTGCGCTATGCGAAAATTAAGCATGCATGAGCTGAACCGCAAAACCGTGGAGGAGTTCAGGCAGTCTGATAAAAACCCTTTTACTGTTGTGCTCGATAATATACGCAGCATGCATAATGTAGGCAGTGTGTTCCGTACGGCCGACGCGTTCCTGGTTGAATCTGTTTGCCTTTGTGGCTATACGCCGCGGCCGCCACACCGGGATATTCATAAAACGGCTTTGGGCGCAACTGAAACCGTGCATTGGGTGTATTATGCTTCCACGGTGGAAGCGGTGCATGCATTAAAGAAAGATGGATATGCCATTTGGGCAGTAGAGCAGGCGGAAGGCAGTGTGGCATTAGACAAACTCAACCGGACAATGCTTGCAGGGAGCGGCAATATGCAAAAAATTGCTGTAATATTTGGTAACGAAGTGAGTGGGGTAGCTGAGGGCGTATTGAAGCTTTGTGATGGCTGCATTGAAATTCCCCAGTCTGGCATGAAGCATTCTTTAAACATATCGGTAGCTGCGGGCATAGTGTTGTGGGAACTGGCAAAGCTGGTGAAAAAGGGTGAAATAGCCCTAAAATAGCAGGGCCGTTAAATTACCTTTTCTGTTCATAACTTTGCAGCATGGCGCAGGTTAAAAATTATCTTTCCCTTATTAAATTCTCCCATACCATTTTTGCAATGCCTTTTGCAATGATTGGTTTTTTCCTGGGGGTATATTATTTCCCTCTTGGTAACCAATGGAGTTTGGGCAGAACGATTGGATGGGGGCAGGACATTACTAATTTTATTTTGTGGAAGGAATTAATAGTGAAATTTATTCTTGTTATCTTTTGCATGATCACTGCCCGCAGCGCCGCTATGGCTTTTAACCGTTATCTCGACAGGAGCTTTGATGCCAGGAACCCGCGTACTGCTATCAGAGAAATTCCTGCAGGTATCATTAAGGCCAATCATGCATTGTGGTTTACTGTATTGTCCTGTATATTGTTTATGATCACCTGTTTTTTTATCAATACGCTATGCTTCTTTTTGGCGCCGGTAGCACTGTTTGTAGTATTGGGCTATAGTTATACCAAACGTTTTACACCTTTATGCCATTTGGTACTTGGATTAGGATTAAGCCTTGCGCCTATTGGCGCTTACCTGGCGGTTGCCGGCCGGTTCGACTGGTTGCCCTTGCTGTTTTCCTTCACGGTGCTATTTTGGGTGAGTGGTTTTGATATCATTTATTCACTGCAGGATGAAGAGTTCGATAAGTCGCAGCAGCTCTATTCCATTCCCGCTGCATTGGGTAAAAAAAGCGCATTGCGGATATCCGAGATATTACACCTGCTATCCGCATTACTGGTTATAACAGCAGGTCTATACGGCCGGTTTGGCGTGTGGTACTGGGTAGGCGTTGCGGTATTTATTGGTATGCTCATCTACCAGCATTCCATTGTAAACCCCAATGATCTGAGGAGGGTGAATATTGCTTTCATGACTGCCAATGGTATAGCCAGCGTAGTATTTTCTTTTTTTGTGATCGGGGATATTTTTTTTCGATAAAGCGCAGGCAGCATATCCCGTTTCAGCCATTGTGCTTAAAATTTTGGGTGCAACCTGAAATGTCCGACATTTATGGATCAGCAAAGGTTGGCTGATACCCTAAATACCCCTTTTCATGACAATCCCGGCATCTTTCAAAAAGTCGCTGATCACTTCCGGAGTATATACCGCTTTATTGTCGCTGATTTTTATGCTGTTTTCCTGGAAACACCATCCGGCTGCGGATATCTTTATCGCATTACCTTATTTTATTGTATTGTATTTTATGCTCTTTTCGCTGGGTAAGCCTGTGGTGTCGGACCGGTTGAGGAAAAGTATGAAAGCGGATATTCGCCTGATATTCCTTTTCCCATTGCTGCTGGCGCTGCTGTATTTCAGTTATGTAGGGTTTAATCAACAAAATCCTTTGCAGGGTACGCTTTTTCTCGTGCCTTATCTTCTCTTTTTTCCGGTAATGGCATTTGCCGCAAGAACAAATACGGGCGCAAAGTTAGACTGGCTTGATTTCGTGGTTTTTGTGCTGTTCTTTTTTCCTGTAACGCTTATAGATGCCAAACCTTCTGGCAATCTTCCTTTTAACGGCGGGGGATTTGATTCGGTTTACCGTATAACGGTGATGCTTGCAGCGGTTTTTGCTTTTGTAACGGTGCGGCATATACGGGATGTGGGTTTTTATCCTGTATTTAAATGGAAATACCTCTTTACCGTAGTATGGGTATGGCTGGCCTTTTATGCTTTTGTATTTATTATTGGGTTGGCGGTTAATTTTATAAAGCTTAAAAATGAAGATGCGGTTCATATTTTCATTACCTCGAAGGTTGCCAGGTCGTTGCTGTCTGTTTTTTTACATACCGCTCTTTTTGAAGAACTGGTTTTTCGCGGGTTGCTGCAAAATATGCTGGCTAAACGCATCGGGCAGTTGGGTTCATGGAAAACATTCTGGATGTGGGGGTTGGCAATTCTTACGGCAGTTTCACTGCTTACCGGCTACGCGTTAAACGGTAATATGCAATGGTTCCCGGCGCTGGTTACGGTATTGTTATGTGCCGTGGCTTATGGTATGGAAAGAACGGGTAAAACCAAAATGGGTGTTTATACGGCGCTCGCTATCACCAGTGTTATTTTTGGGTTGGTGCATGCGCATGCAGGGTCCATTATTTTTGTTGGGCTGGCAAGCATTGGCGGCTGGGCCTACGGATACGTATACATTAAAACCGGTAATGTTTTTTACGCGGCACTTTTGCATGCGTTGGTCAATACTACTCCTTTGCTGTTCGGGCTGGAACTGGCTAAATAAAGCGATCAGCATTTTTGACGCTGGTTTTAAATAGTGTGCTGAAAAAAAGCACATAGCCACAATAGGACCATAGAAACACAATAGAGAATGCAAAACTTGTGTATTAAAAAATGCATTAACCACATAGCCACAGTAGAAAACATAGGAACACAATAGAGAACACAAAAAACCATGTGCGCCTATGTGCCTATGATCCCATGTGTTCAAAGAAAAAACACATAGCCACAATAGGACCATAGAAACACAATAGAGAATGCAAAACTTGTGTATTAAAAAATGCATTAACCACATAGCCACAGTAGAAAACATAGGAACACAATAGAGAACACAAAAACCTATGTGCGCCTATGTGCCTATGATCCTATGTGTTCAAAGAAAAAGCACATAGCCACAATAGTACCATAGGAACACAATAGAGAATACAAAACCTGTGTGTTAAAAAATGCATCAACCACATAGACACAGTAGAAAACACAGGAACACAATAGAGAACATAAAAAACTATGTGCGCCTATGTGCCTATGATCCTATGTGTTCAAAGAAAAAGCACATAGCCACAATAGTACCATACAAACACAATAGGAAATGCAAAAACTTATGTATTAAAAAAATACAATACACCCTATCTTCGCATCATGCCACGCATACTCGCTATTGACTACGGGTTAAAACGAACCGGCATTGCCGTTACCGATCCATTGCAGATCATTGCCACCGGTTTAACTACTGTTGAGTCTCCCAAACTTATTGATTTTCTGAAAAGCTATTTTGAACGGGAACAGGTAGAAAAAATAATTATAGGGGAGCCCAAAAATCTCGATGACTCAGATACACACGCCACCATATTGGTGCAAAAAGTAGTTGAAAAAATAAAAAAGGCTTTTCCCGGCATGCCTGTTGAAAAAGCAGATGAGCGGTATACCTCTAAAATGGCGGTACAGGCTATGATAGACATGGGAATGAAAAAGAAACAACGCCGCAATAAAGCCATAATTGATGAAATTGCGGCTACTATTATCCTGCAGGAATATTTACACCATAACCACGGTTAGCTTTATTTACCTTATTCAGTGATCATTCCTGTATAAAACTCAGCAGGCACCCCTTTTACTCCCGGTTTTACCGAAAACAATCCACCACTTAACGGGTAAGCCGCCAGTTGCGCTTCCGATAATTCTCCCCGGGCGGTAGTAATGTACAATGTGTCTAAGTCTTTTCCTCCAAAAGCAACGGAAGAAACGTTCGGCGCGGGCACTTCAATTTTTTGCAGTAGCCCGCCTGTCTGCGGATCAAATCTGCCCACCGCGTTAGCGCCCCAGAGCGCTGCCCATATTTTGTCCTCTGCATCCAGCGCGATGCCATCGGGCGAGCCGCCGCCTTCCGGTATCGTTACTACTGTTCTTCTGTTGGTAATGGATCCATCTGCATCATTATAGTTAAAAGCGTCTATCCTGCGCAGGTGGCTGTCAACATAATACATTGTTTTCTTATCTTTCGTCCAGGCAATACCGTTAGAAACGGTAACGTCATCCAGCATCTTATGCACTGTTTTATCCGTATTCATCCGGTATAACGAAGCTACTCCTTCTGTAAACCGCAGGTGCATGCTGCCCACCCAGAACCTCCCCGAAGGATCGCATTTGCCATCATTAAAACGGATATCGCTATGGGTAATGGGGTGGGCAATGAATTGTAACGTGCCTGTTTGGGTATTAATGAAATGAATGCCATTTTGCAGGGCAACCAAAGCGCCGCCGCTTTTTACCGGAACAACCGTGCCCACTCTTTCTTTTACCAAAAAAGATTGATTTTCTTTGGTAACGGGGTCGTATATATGAAGCGTTCTGCCTTCTATATTTACCCAATACAATTTATTTTCTGTGGGATGCCATAATGCGCCTTCACCAAGCTGCGCCCTGGCGTCTATTTCAAGCGTTACTTTTTCTGAATAGGGGTAATACATAGTAAAGAGATAAAGGGTTTACTGGTATTGCTGCCGCGATAAAAATAAGGAAGAAACGCTGCATTATTTCATTAGTTAAATATATTAACTATATTAACTATCATCGGTTAACCCTGGTTTAGCGTTAATTCTTTATTTTCGCACATGTTTGAAGAATGAAAGGAAAAAAGGAATAGTATATCAAGTTAAGTTTAACAGCAAAAAACATACGGATGAAACCTACATTAGTAATTATGGCAGCGGGGATGGCCTCCCGGTATGGCAGTTTAAAGCAAATACAACGGTTCGGTCCTTCTGGTGAAACGATCATGGATTATTCTATTTATGATGCCTGCCGTGCAGGGTTTGGCAAAGTGGTATTTATTATCAGGAAAGAATTTACTGAAGATTTCAAAGCCATTTTTGAACCTAAGCTCAGAGGAAAAATTGCTATTGATTATGTATTCCAGGATATGCAATCATTTGCAGAAGGCTACGATATACCCGCAGACCGGGCCAAGCCCTGGGGAACGGCACACGCAGTTTTATGTGCTTCCCCTGCGGTACACGAACCTTTTATTGTAATTAATGCCGATGATTTCTACGGCCGCGATGCTTTTGAAAAGGCATACCGGTTTTTGACAACGCAGGCAAATGATCATGTGTTTGGCTTAATCGGATACGAATTAATTAAAACGCTTTCAGATAACGGTTCGGTTAGCCGGGGAGTATGCAAAGTGGATGCTTCCGGGAACCTGGTAGAAATTGCGGAACGTACAAAAATATACCGCGATGGCGGCAAAATTGTATATGAAGAGGATGGCAATAAAACGGAGGTTCCTTCAGATTCAAAGGTTTCTATGAATTTCTGGTGCTTTACGCCCTATGTTTTCAGTATCTGCAAAGAAATGTTTAACACATTTTTACAAAAAAACATCAACCAGCCTAAAGCCGAAATATACGTGGTGGATGTGGCCGCCGAGTTCATTAAAATGTCCGATAATGCTTTAAAAGTTATTCCTACCCGCGCCGAATGGTTTGGCGTAACGTACAAAGAAGACGCTCCGGGTGTGGAAAACAATATTAACGCATTGGTTACTAAAGGTGAATATCCTCAAAGCTTATGGGGAACTGTTTAAAATATACCTGAAAATTAAGTATACCCGGTATTGCAGAAGCAGAAAAAAATAAAAATGGCATTGTTTTTAGAGCTGTTACTGTTTTATTTCCATGTCACTTAATTTTTACCCAACTTGTGCGTTATTATACCGTATCTCTAAAAGAATGCCTTTGAAACAAATATTTATTTTAGCATTATTGCTAAGCACCTCTGCTGTATATTCCCAGGGAATATTAAAAAATGTAAGCATAGAAGCTTTTGGTGGCTTTGCCAATTACCAGGGTGAGCTACAGGAAAGTACCTACACTTTTTCCCAGTCGAAGCCTGCGGGTGCATTAGGCGCGAGCTACGCTTTAACCGATAAGATTTCCTTAAGAGGGCTTATTACCTATGGTAATATCCAGGGTGCAGACAGCTATAGCAGCAATTTGCAGCGCCGCCAGCGTAACCTGAGCTTTTATTCTAAAATATATGATGCCAGTCTTGCCGGCGTATACGAATTCTTCGATATTATGGAGAAAAGGTATACGCCGTATGTATTTGCAGGGGTGTCGGTCTTTAATATGGGACCTTATACTTATGATTCATTAGGCAAAAAAATAGGTTTGGGTAATTTGAGTACTGAAGGACAGGGGTTGCCCGAATATCCTGACAGGAAAAGAAGTAGTAGCCAAAATATTTCTATACCCTTTGGTGGGGGCATACGCTTTGCCGTTACCCGTAATGTTTCCTTAGGCTGGGAGTTCCGGTTCAATAAAACATTTACCGATTACTTGGATAATGTGAGTACCAAATATGTTGACCGTAATATCTTACTGGCTGCCAGGGGTCCGAAAGCCGTTGAAATGGCATACCGTGGCGGCGAACTGAAAAACGGCAACCCTGTTTATCCGGCGGAAGGAACGGTAAGAGGAAACCCGAAAACCAAAGACTGGTATTATTTTTCAGGGATTACAGTCAGCTTCAGGCTGTTTAATGACCGCGATTTTAACCGTGGCAATGCGGGAAAGGGGATACCCTGCCCGAAGAATGTATATTGATGGGGTGGTGTAGGGTATAAGGTGTGGGGTGTAAGGTGCGCATAACTAAATTGCCGGGATTGCGGTTTTGTTTCAACGTATATTTCTACTTTTAATAGCCTTATTTTACCCTTCTTTTCCAACTCCTCAATTCCCGGCGCTGCCTTATTTTATGCATTTTCATATTAACCGGGCAGTATCATTGCACAAAAACCTGCTCTTTCATTGCTGAAGAATCAAAAAGATATGCTGCTATATGACAGTATAGCCGCGAGTGAGCCCCGGAATACTAAACCCGTTAGCTGCCAATTTTACTATATGTTGCTGCAATCCAACCGGCTTATTTCGCTCGATGCCCTGCGAGGTTTTACCATAGCTGCAATGATTATGGTAAATTTCCCCGGGAATGAACAGTATGTGTATTTTACACTCCGTCACAGCAAATGGAACGGGTTATCCTTTACCGATACCATTGCACCGGTCTTTCTTTTTGTAATTGGTGTTTCTATTGTGTATGCGTATACAAAAAGGTTAACTGACGGCACGGCTAAAAGCAGCTTATATAAAAAGATCGTCTTCCGTTCGCTTAAAATATTTGCCGTAGGCATGTTCCTTAATCTTATGCCTGAATTTGATTTCAGCAATGTGCGCTGGACAGGAACACTGCACCGTATTGCCCTGGTATTTATGTTTTGTGCTGTACTTTTCCTTAATACCAACTGGAAACAACAGGCATGGATAGCCGTTGTTTTGCTTGTGGGCTACTGGCTGGCATTAACGCTTATTCCTACCCCCGGCGTTGGTAAAGTAATGCTGGAACCGGGCGTGAACATCGTGGCCTGGGTGGACAGTAAGTACCTGCCGGGTAAAATGTGGCAGGGTACCTGGGATCCCGAAAGTATCCTGAGCACCATACCTGCTATTGTGAGCGGCATTACGGGTATGCTTGCGGGGCGGTTAATGATCAGCAGGTTTAGCCCCGGTGAAAAAGTTAATTATCTTATGACGGCAGGGCTTTTTTCAGCTATCGCCGGATATTTCTGGGGATTGACTTTCCCCGTAAATGAGAATCTGTGGACAAGCTCTTTTGTGCTGGTAACTTCGGGATTGGGTGCTTTACTGCTGGGCGCATTGTATTTTATAGTGGATATACGGGGATATAAAAAATGGGTACGTACCGGCGTTATATTTGGCGCCAACGCTATTGCGGTATATGTGCTGGCAGATGTGCTGGCTTTATTTTTTTACAGGGCCGGATTTGGCGGACTGCCCCTTAATGAGCTGGTGGTTAATGAACTGGTGCAGGCAGGGATGCAACCCGAACTGGCAAGCTGGGTATATGCGTTGTTTTTTGTTGCCATTAACTTTGTTCCCGCGTATATACTTTACCGGAAGAAGATATTTATCAAGTTGTGATTCACAATAGCAAGAAAAAAATTATGTGCGCCTATGTGCCTATGATCCTATGTGTTAAACAAAATATGCTAACCACATAGACACAGTAGAAGCATAGGAACACAATAGAAGGAAGCAAAATCCTATGTGCACCTATGTACCTATGATCCTATGTGTTAAACAAAAATATGCTAACCACATAGACACAGTAGAAGCATAGGAACACAATAGAAGGAAGCAAATATCTATGTGTATCTATGTCCCTATGATTATGTGTTGACAGGAGACAAATCCCTATGTGCATCATCTATGAAAGATGGAATTGGGTTGTTGCTATTTCCTGTACCGCGCTACCAATAGCCAGCGCGGCAGTGGCCGCCGGCGAAGGGGCGTTCAGCACATGAATAGCGTTATGCCCTGCTTCAATCTTAAAATCATCTATCATATTGCCTTCACGCGAAAGTGCCATGGCACGTACGCCTGCGCGGCCGGGTATAATATCTGCTGCAGTTAAGGAAGGTATCAGTTTTTGCAGGCGTTTCAGGAAGTAGGATTTTGAAAAAGCGCCCCGGTATTCATCTAATCCAAAGCGCCAGTGTTTAGCGAAGAATTTCCAGGTGCCGCCATACGATAATGCCGCGGCTGTATCCGTTAAACTAAAAGCGGTTTTGCTGTAGCCTTCTCTTTTAAATACAAATACGGCATTGGGACCGCATTCTACACTATCATCTACCATTCTTGTAAAATGCACGCCAAGAAACGGGAATTGCGGATTAGGTACCGGGTAAACAAGATTTTTTACTTTGCTTCTTCCTGTCTCGCTCAGATCGTAGTAATCGCCCCGAAAGCCAACAATAGCCGTATCCGTTCCGGTTCCTTCTTTTTGGGCTATGCGGTCGCTTTGCAGCCCGGCACAGGCTATTATATATTTCGCTTCAAAATTTTGCCTGTTGGTTTTTATAATGGTTTTGTTGCCTTCCTTTATAAAATCCTTTACTTCTGTGTTCAGGAACACTTTGCTGCCTTCAAATTTTTCCACTAACAGTTCAGCTAGTTTCTCCGTAAAGCCTGCATAATCTATAATGCCTGTGCACCCTACCCATATACCGGCAATGCCTTCGCAGTAAGGCTCAATATCTTTTATTTCCTGAGCTGTTATCAGCCGTATATCCTCCACGCCGTTAGCTATTCCGTTCTGGTACACTTTGTTCATGTGCGCCAGCTCATCTTCCTGTGTTGCCACAATTACTTTACCGCAGATATCATGTTTTACACCGTATTCTTTTGCAAAAGCTACCAGTTCCCTTCGCCCGTCCACACAGTTTTTTGCCTTGTAGGATCCGGGTTTATAGTAAATGCCCGAATGGATTACGCCGGAATTTCTCCCGGTTTGATGTGCCGAAACACGGTTCTCTTTTTCTAATACTGCTATTTTCAAATGCGGGTGCCGGGTGTTGATCTTATAAGCTGTTGCCAGTCCTACACATCCGCCCCCAATGATAACAATGTCAAATGATATTGTATCCATAGTTATATCGTGTCTTAATTTCAGGGCGCAAGTTACCGGAGAAAAGTTAATTGATTTGAAATTTGATATTTGACATTTATTTGTGCATGCCTAAAATAGGTTGACAAAAAACAGTCACTTATGATGAGGCAAATT
>NZ_DAOMQT010000038.1:0-40030 GCF_035445465.1 Agriterribacter sp. | reverse complement strand
TACACATGAAGTCGAAAAATCTTATTTTAATTGTTGTTATAGGCGCCATATTGTTGTTAGGGGGTTGCGGTTGCGGTGGATATAATAAAATGGTTGGATTGGATCAAAACGTAAAAGGCAAGTGGGGGAATGTTCAGAGTGAATACCAGCGCCGTTCTGATCTTATACCCAACTTAGTGAACACCGTAAAAGGTGCGGCCAACTTTGAGCAGGAAACGCTTACACAGGTAATAGAGGCCAGGGCTAATGCCACCAAGGTAAATATTAATGCAGATGACCTTACGCCCGAAAAGCTGGCCCAGTTTCAGCAGGCGCAGGGTGAAGTAAGTGGTGCACTAAGCCGTTTGCTTGTAACGGTAGAGCGATATCCCGAGTTAAAGGCTAACCAGAACTTTCTTAACCTGCAGTCGCAATTAGAAGGAACAGAGAACAGGATCAAGGTATCCCGTAATGATTTCAATACGGCGGTGCAGGATTATAATACAGTGGTAAAGACGTTCCCCAATGCTTTATATGCAGGTATGTTCGGGTTCAAAGAAAAAGGATTTTTTGCAGCAGAGCCGGGTGCTGATACCGCACCGGAAGTGAATTTTTAAATTTTATCTGCATTCATGAGGCTTTTTCCATCCAGAATAAAACATTTTTTTTCGCCGGAAGAGAACCAGCGTATCGTATCTGCTATCCGGGAGGCCGAAAGGCTTACGAGTGGAGAGGTACGGGTATATGTGGAAAGCCATTGCCGCTTTATGGATCCTGTTGACAGGGCTATAGAACTGTTTTATGGACTGAAGATGGAGAAAACGGAGCAACGCAACGGGGTAATCGTATATATAGCCATCAGGGATCATCAGTTGGCGGTATACGGCGATGAAGGCATCCACCAAAGGGTAGGTGAAGCTTTCTGGAAAGCAGAGGTCCGGCAGATGCTCAATGCGTTCAGTGCCGCCAACCATGCGGATGGTATTATACAGATGGTAAGGCATATAGGAGAGGCCTTATGTGAGCATTTTCCTTATGATACTGAAACCGACAGGAATGAATTGCCGGATGAGATTGTGTTTGGAAAATGAGCGGAGCAATTTGAGATTTGAAATTTGACATTGGCTCGGTCTGTGCTTTGAAGTTCATTATACTTCCTTTTGGATTTATTTATTGATTTCGAATTTTAAATTTCGGGTTTATTTAGCATTTTTTTATGGTTGGGATATTTTCTCCGGATAAGGAATTTTATAATTAATGAAGAAGTATTTTTTCGTCATACTGTTCTTTCTCTCTCTTGGTGTTGCTGCACAGGTAGATAAGATCATTCCTGCGGCACCCAACCCGCCACGATTAGTAAACGACTACACGGGTACCCTTACTTCATTACAACAGGAAAACCTGGAGCATAAGCTCAAAAATTATGATGATACAACCTCCAACCAGGTTGTAGTTGTTATAGTAAAAACATTAAATGATTACGATCCGTATGAATATGCTACTGCATTGGGCCGCAAATGGGGTGTAGGTAATAAGGAATTTAATAACGGCGTAGTTTTTTTAATTGCGAAAGACGATCGCAAGGTTTTTATAGCTCCCGGCTACGGGTTGGAAGGCGCCTTGCCGGATATAACCTGTAAGCAGATCGTAGAAAATGAGATCCTTCCAAACTTCAGGGGTGATGATTACTTCAGGGGTATTGATGAAGGCACTACCGCTATAATGCAGGCCGCGGCTGGTGAATACCAGCCACCCGAAGGATATGCAAACAGGGGAAGGAAAAAAGGCGTTCCTTTACCCCTTATCATATTCATCATATTTATTATTGTAATCATTATTTCCCGTATCGGCGGAGGTGGTGGCGGTGGTTCTTTCATGAGCCGGCGTGGTTACCGTGAAACCGGTATCCCGCCTGTATTCTGGCTCCCCGGTGGTGGTGGCAGCGGCAGCAGGGGAGGCGGTGGATGGGGCGGTGGCAGTTCCGGTGGTGGGTTTGGTGGCTTTGGCGGTGGTAGCTTTGGTGGCGGCGGAGCAGGCGGAAGCTGGTAAGGCAACGGCTTCCCGAATTTAATGCAAATACGCTTTTCAGCTAATAACCTGGGTTTTGGATGTTTTACCATGTGCTTCGTTTGTTATCTTCAACACATAGGCACAATAGGGTCATAGGAAAAGAGAAGGTATAGCTATGTGTACCTATGTTTCTTAGCTCTTCAATAAATACACTATCAGTTCCCTGAGCTGTGAAGCAGACTGAAAGCCGGTAATTCGTTTAAGTTCTGTTCCGTTTCTGTAAACAGCAATTACGGGTATGCTTTCAATATTCAGCTTGCGGGCTAATGGTTTGGCTTTATCCAGGTTAATGCGGGAAAAAGTTATTTTGCCTTTGTATTCCCTTTTAAGCTTTCGTAATGATGGCTCCATCTGCCGGCAGGGAATACACCAGGGTGCATAAAAATCAACCAGCAATACCTTGTTCCCGGCAAGCAATTGATCAAAGTCAGAAACAGTAAACGCGTTATCGGGGGGTTTTACATTTTCGTTAACCGCTACAGGCAGCCTATTGTTTTCCCACGCCATTATGCCACCCTGCAAATCATATATATTAGTAAACCCCAATTCATTCAATATTTTAGCGGCTTCCGCACTTCTGCCACCACCCTTACAGTAAACGAATACAGGCTGCGCTTTGTTTAGCTTTTCAAGCCTGGCTTTAAAATCTGCATCATAAATGTTGATATTCTTTGCTGCAGCTATATGCCCGGATTGAAACTCTTCGGGCGTGCGAACGTCAATAACCTGTTTGTGAGCTGCTGAGTCTAAGCCCTGCGCAAACGCTTTTGCAGGCAATAGCTTTACACCGGATTCCCCCTGCGCAAAAATGGTCAAAGAAGAAAATAAAGCAAAAACAGTTTGCAAAAGAAATGATTTACGCATGGTTGCTGTATTGATTGATGATTTGCTGAAGCTGGTGTGCCTGTACAACGCCCGACTGCCGCCATAATATTTTCCCCTGTTTGAATAAAATAAGTGTAGGCACGCCCTGAACTCCGTAAGCAGAAGCGGCTTGAGGATTTTTATCTACATCTATCTTTATAATTGAAGCTGCATCGCCAATGTTTTGCTTTAATGATTCAAGGATAGGAGCCATCATTTTACAGGGTCCGCACCATGTGGCGTAAAAATCAACCAATACGGGTTTGCTACCATTAATAAGCTCAGAAAATGTTGCCATTGCCGGTGTGTTGTTTGTAATTGTAACAGGCAAAGATAATAAATGATTAAGCCTGACATGTGTTACAAAAGTTACATTAAAGGTGGAGATGATCCCATCATTCCTTTGCATTTTATTTTCCTGCTTAAAGCAGTTCTTTCAGCACAGCCCATACGTTTTCGGCTACAATCTTTTGTCCTTCGGCAGTAGGGTGTATGCCATCTGCCTGGTTTAACTCCGGCTCTCCTCCTACGCCTTCCAGCAGGAAAGGCAAAAAAGCAATATTATTTTTTTTTGCCAGTGTAATAAAAAGAGCATGAAATTTTTCACTGTATTGTTTTCCCATATTGGGCGGTACGCGCATACCGGCGAGCATGCATTTTGCATTGGGATATTTTTCTTTTACCTTATTCAATATCTGCTGCAGGTTTTTTTCCGTTTCTTCGAGTGGTATGCCACGCAACCCATCGTTGCCGCCTAATTCAAGCACAAAAACGTGTACCGGCTGTTTTAATATCCAGTCAATCCTGCTGTTGCCACCGGCTGTGGTTTCGCCACTTAGTCCTGCATTTATAACTTTATAAGAGAGCTTTAATGAATCAATCTTAGCCTGTATCAGCGCGGGGTAAGCTTCGGAGAGATCAAGACCATATCCTGCCGTGAGGCTATTTCCAAAAAAAATAATATTCTTTACTGATGATGACGGTAGCGGTGTTTCTTTTTGAGTGCTGTCCTTCGCTACACCCGCCGGTGTTGAATTTGGGTTGTTACAGGCTGCAGATAATAGCAGCAGCAGTATTCCATAAGTGCCTAATTTCGTCATAACATCACTAATTTATTCTATAAAGCTGTTAAGTATATTTTAAAAATACAGTAATTTAAACAGGGTTTATCTAAAAGAGCGCTAATTTGGCTGTTACTTTTTTTCAATATAAGGTTTGAAAATGGATATGATACTGAATGTGCACAACGTAAGCAAAACCTATCAAAGCGGCAATAAAAAGCTTACGGTGCTTCATGATATTAGTTTTACTATAGAAGCAGGCGCTATTGTAGCTATTGTAGGCCCTTCGGGTAGCGGGAAGACTACTTTGCTGGGTTTGTGCGCCGGGCTCGACAGGGCAAGCGCAGGTACCATTGAGTTTAATAAAATGCGGATGGATGACAGGAGTGAAGACGAAAGAGCATTTATCCGTAACCGTTATATAGGATTCATTTTCCAGAATTTTCAATTGATACCTACCCTTACCGCTCTTGAAAACGTAATGGTTCCCTTAGAATTACAGGGTGAAAAGCATATCCGCCCCCGTGCTGTTGCGTTGCTTGGGAAAGTAGGATTAGCCGATCGTTTGCATCATTATCCCGCGCAATTATCCGGCGGAGAGCAGCAACGGGTGTCTATAGCGCGTGCTTTTTCTACCCGTCCTAAAATATTGTTTGCCGATGAACCTACCGGTAACTTAGATGATGAAACCAGCGCGAAAATTGTATCATTGCTTTTTGAGCTGAACAGGGAGGCGGGTACCACCTTAATCATTGTTACCCATAATTCCGAACTGGCGGAAAGCACGCAACGTATTATCCGTTTAAAAGGGGGGCATATTATTGCAGACGAACCTACCAGTAATACACCACTGGCAGTTTAAAAATTGTACATGAGCACAGATCAGCTTTTACCCGATAAGAAACCGGACATTCGCTGGCTTTTATTAATGGCCTGGCGCGACAGCCGCCGGAACCGTTCCAGGCTGGTGTTATTCATGTCTTCTATTGTGCTGGGTATTGCGGCTTTGGTAGCTATTTTTTCACTGAGCGATCATGTGCGCAATGATATCAATAACCAGGCTAAAACGCTGCTTGGCTCCGACCTGGTAATTGAAAGCAATAAAGCAGCAGACAGTTCTGTTCAAATGATGCTGGATACCCTGGGTAATCAGCGTTCACAGGAATGCCGTTTTGCCTCCATGATTTATTTTACAAAGAATAACGGAACCAGGCTGGTGCAGGTATTGGCGCTTGACGGCGATTACCCCTACTATGGTCGTTTGGAAACGGTGCCCGTGGAAGCGGGTACTGATTTCCGTAAGGGACAGCAGGCACTGGTAGATCAAACACTCATGCTGCAGTTTGATGCAAAAATAGGAGACTCCATACGTGTAGGTGAGCTCACTTTTATTATTGCAGGCACACTTACGCGGGCGCCCGGCCGCTCCGGGCTTTCCACTACTATTGCTCCGCCGGTATATATCCCTTTCAGGTACCTGCAGCAAACCGGGCTTTTACAAAAAGGCAGCCGGTTTAATTATAGCTATTATTTCAGGTATGATGATCAGACAGCAATGGATAAGCAGCTTGCTGCTATCAGCCCTGTATTAGAAAGCAAAGGGCTTGATTATGAAACGGCCGAGTCACGCAAAAGAGACACCGGCAGACAGTTTGAAGATGTTTCCCGGTTCCTTACGCTCATCGGCTTTATCGCCTTATTGTTAGGTTGTATTGGTATAGCCAGTTCCATTAATATTTATATCCGCGAAAAAATACCCGCTATCGCCATATTGCGCTGCATGGGGGCCAGCACAAAACAAACCTTTCTGATTTATCTGATACAAATAACCATACTTGGATTTATCGGGGCAGTAACCGGCGCCTTGCTGGGAACAGTAGCGCAACAGGTTTTACCTTTTGTATTGAAAGATATTTTACCTGTGCAGATCAGTACCTCCGTTTCATGGCCATCTGTTGCCAAGGGAATAGGGCTGGGCGTTATCCTCTCTTTCTTATTTGGATTGTTGCCCCTGCTTTCCATACGCAGTATTTCTCCGTTATATACTTTGCGGGTATCTGTTGAACCCGCGCCGGCATGGCGTAATCCGTGGCAGGTGCTCCTGTTTGCCGCCATACTTTTTTTCATTACGCTCTTTACCCGGCTGCAGGTGCAAAGCTGGACGCAGGCATTTATCTTTACGGCAGGTGTGCTTGCTGCTTTTTTGTTATTAACAGCCGTGGCAGTGTTGCTGCGGGGAATGGTACGCCGTTTTTTTCCTTCTTCCCTCAGTTATTTATGGCGGCAGGGCTTTGCCAATTTGTACCGTCCCAATAATCAAACGATTTTATTGGTGGTTACCATAGGTTTAGGCACGTTGTTTATTGGCATATTGTATTTTATGCAGGATATGCTGATGAGCCGTGTATCCATGTCTGCCGGCAATAACCAGCCCAATATGGTATTGTTTGATATTCAAACCACCCAGAAAGCCGCGGTGACAAAGCTGGTAGAACAATATCATTTACCGCTGTACCAGGATGTGCCTATCGTTACGATGCGCATAGAAGAGATCAACGGGAAGAATGCGGCAGCAGCAAAAAAAGATTCCGTTTCAGGCATCCCTGCCAGGGCGTTTGAAGGAGAATTACGTGTTACCTACCGCGATTCGCTAACGAATACGGAAAAGATAACTGCCGGAAAATTAGAAACAAAGCCATATACGCCCGGCGATAACATTTACATATCATTGGAAGAGCGGTACGCCAATCATCTTAAGGTATCTATAGGAGATAGTATTCTGTTTAATGTACAGGGCGCCCTTTTACCAACTATAGTAGGAAGCTTCAGGGATGTAGACTGGAGAAGGGTGCAAACCAATTTTCGCGTTATTTTTCCTGCAGGCGTACTGGAAGACGCACCACAGTTTTATGTGCTGGTTACCCGCGTGTCATCTAACGAAGCTTCTGCGTCTTTCCAGCAGGCGGTGGTACGCCAGTTTCCCAATGTATCCGTTATTGACCTGGGACTCATATTAAAAGTATTAGATGAAGTGCTGGATAAAATTGGTTTTGTGATCCGGTTCATGGCTGGTTTTAGCATCATTACAGGGTTGATCGTGCTCATTGCCTCCGTTTATGTAAGTAAATTCCAGCGCATACAGGAAACGGTATTGTTGCGTACGCTCGGCGCCAGCCGGAAGCAATTGTATATGATCACCGCTTTGGAATATTTTTTTCTGGGTACGCTTGCGGCAGGTACCGGCATATTGCTTTCACTGGGGTGCAGCTACATTTTGGCAAAATACAGCTTCGATGCTTCCTTCAGTCCGTCATTAATGCCCATACTTGTATTATTCTTTTCCATATCGCTGCTTACTGTTGCCATAGGATTGTTTAACAGCAGGGGAATCGTAAATACGCCACCGTTAGAGGTGCTGCGAAAAGAAGTTTAGCTGCCGCCAAAATGGTTGAGCTCTTCTGTGAAATTCAGATAAGGATATTGTTCCTGTAACGCCTGTACTTTAGTAAAGTAACTGCTTAAAAATTGCCGGTGCGCTTCAGATGAGGGGTTGAAAGGACGGTGTTTCACGGCAATGTTGATCTTTTCCATTGCTTTCATTACTGCATAGCAGGATGGGTCAATGCATGCGGCTGTAAACTTTTCCCATACATAAGCGGTAGCCAGGTAATTGGGATGAATCATATCTTCAGCGTAAAAACGGTAGTCCCGCAGGTCATCTATCACCAGTTCGTAAGCAGGAAAATAAAAATGATTTTCAAACTTCTCCACAACATGATGAACCGCCTGTATCAGGGTAGCTTTGCTTTTATTATTCTCCACCAGCCCGTCTCTTGCATGACGCACCGGGCTTATGGTATATATAATTTTAATATTGGGGTTGAATAACATCAGCCTGTACCGGAGATTATCTAAAACGGTAAATACTTCTTCAGTAGTCAACAGCTTTTTCCTGAACCTGTCTGCAGGTACTTTATGGCAATTGGCTACAATGTCGGTGTCCCTGTTCTTTACCGTGTATAATGGAGATGGCTTTTCTATCCATTCATATACGAATGCGGAGCCTAAAGTTAGTATCAGCCAGTTGGCCTGTTTCAAATAAGCGTGTGCCACCTGCTGTGAATCATTCATTTGCTGCAAGGCAGTTTGCTTATCGGGATGCGAGAAGCGGCTGTGATGATCCCAACTGTTCCAAAGCTCATTGTAGTAAAACAGGTCTTCTTCGCTGTACCGCTTTTGTTCTATATAAGACACCACAGATGCTGCTATGCTTACCGGATTAAAAAGAATGCCATTTGGATTTTCAAGCGTGGTAAACTTATTATCGGCAAGCTGCCTGGTAATATGTTCCGTAAAGCAGGAACCCGATAAGAACAGCTTCTGGCGATAATTGATCTTTTGAGGGAAGCGCGGTATGTTTAATGCTAACCTGAAGTTTGTCATACTACATAAAAATAGTTTGGGCCATCATAATACTTTGCTGCAGGGCTTCTGCATTGAGCTGGTTGCAGCATCCCTGCTTCGAGAAATAGCTGATCATTTGTTCCGTATCCATATTGCCCACCAGCTCGTCATCAGCCATCGGGCAACCGCCAATACCCAGCAATGCACCGTCGAAGCGGCGGCAGCCTGCTTTAAATGCCGCGTCAATCTTGTGTGCGTGGTGCACAGGTGTGGAATGCAGGTGCACGCCAATTTCTATGCCGGGCAGGGCGCTGATCAAATGAGCGGTAACGCGATTTACCTGTTCGGGAGTGGCCAAACCTACCGTATCGGCCAGGGAAATAACGGTAACGCCCAGTTGTTGTATGGTATGGGCCCATTTGTATACGATCTCTTCGTTGTATGGATCGCCATAGGGGTTTCCAAATCCCATGGAAAGATATATTACCAATTGTTTTTTATGCGCAATGCAAAGTTGCTGTATGGCTTCCACCCGTGTTAGTGATTCAGCTATAGTGCTGTTGGTATTGCGGAGCTGAAAAGTTTCTGAAACAGAGAAGGGAAATCCTAAGCAGCTAATGGCATCGTATTGCAGGGCTTCCTTTGCCCCGCGTTCATTGGCTACTATAGCCAATAGTTTTGTGCTGGTGCCGGAAATATCCAGTTGTGATACCACCGCTGCCGTATCTGCCATTTGCGGGATGGCTTTAGGTGAAACAAAGCTGCCGAAATCTATGGTATCGAATCCTACTTTCAGCAAAGCATTGATATAATCAATTTTTTTTGGCGTTGGAATAAAATGGCTCCAGCCCTGCATAGCATCGCGCGGGCATTCAATTAATTTTACTGTGTAGGATGCGGCGGTCATATGTAAAGTGCAATTTAGCAAAGAAAACGGATAAGCGCTTTTGGGTGTATTTACCTTCGGTGAGAAAAGTTCAAGTTGTTGCCGGGGCTGTACGCTGTGGAGTTGTTTAAAAAGTAATATTTTGTCACAAAGTACTAAAACACAAAGAAAATAAAACCTGCAGATCAGGACTTTGCGCCTTAGCGGCATATCTTCTATACCGGCCCTTTTGAGACAACTTCACCACAACAATGCGAGAATAAACGCACCCACATTTTCCACGGCGTATTACATATATTACGGCCGGCTTCTGTGCATTTTTATTTTCTATTTAGATTGCCGTGCGCAGAATATAAAAGTATTTTGATATTTTTGCCTCCTTCCCGACTCCGTAGCTCAGTTGGTAGAGCAGCTGACTCTTAATCAGCGGGTCCAGAGTTCGAGTCTCTGCGGGGTCACGCAGTGAAACCAATCCCGGCAAGCATTGCCGGGATTGGTTTTGCATTGCAAAAAGCAGAGACGAGAAGTTTATCCCGCCGCCGACATTCCACTCGTTAAATGAGATAATTTTCCTGTGTGAAACCGGAGGGATGCCTGTGCTGGGTCACACAGGTTTTTAAAATGCTTACTCGAAGCTGATTTCAAAGGGTGGATAAAATTAGTGGACGTTTTTATGGACTATTTTCGCTACTTCTTTGATCTTTTCCTCGATATCATTGAGCGTTGCCTGGTGCTTCATTTTAGGACCGTCAACATTTTAGAAATAACTAGTGCGCTGAATGCCCACACTTCTTGCATTTATTCCCTACTGTGCTGATCTGTTGCTCATGAATAAGCCTTTTGAACAAATTTATGATTTATCTACTAAATGTATTTATTATAAAGAATGCTCCGGAAAAATCGTTTATTTCTTTTACTAACCCCCCTCATGCGGGGAAGATACCGCTTACGGCAGACCGCCCCGGTTGGAGCGCCTGCCTGACGCTTTGGGCCGATTCCGCCAGATGGCGATGGTTTGAAATGCGCTCGTCCTCTTCTGTATTTAGAATACTATTATATAAAAAATGTAATATTGCACAACATTTTCAAACATGAACTTTTCAATTGATCACAAAAACCATATACCATTACATATACAGGCAGAAGAGCTTTTGAGAAAGATCATACGCAGCCCCCAATATGCAAAAGGGAAGCTACTACCTAATGAAGTTGCGTTGGCCAAACAGTTAGCTATATCCAGAACCACTTTACGAATAGCCATAAATAAGCTCGTATACGAGGGACTGCTTGTAAGGAAAAAAGGGGTAGGCACCAAGGTTAGCGACAGTATAGTAAGTTCAAAATCGGTTAATTGGCTAAGTTTTTCCCAGGAAATGGCAGCCCGGAAGATACCGATTAAAAATTTTGAGCTTAAGCTGAGTTGGATTAGGCCGGAAGAAGCGGTAGCTAATTTCTTCGAGATCAGGTCCAACAAAAAGGTTTTGAAAATGGAGCGGTTAAGAGGGCGCCCAGAAGGCCCTTTTGTGTATTTCGTTTCGTATTTTCATCCGCGTGTAGGACTCACCGGCAAGGAAGATTTTCAAAGACCGCTTTATGAGATACTGGAAAAAGATCACCTGGTGGTAGCCAGCCTTTCGAAGGAAGAGATCACTGCAAAAGCAGCAGATAAATTCATTGCAGTTAAATTGAATCTTGCGCCGGGTGCTCCCGTTCTATGCAGAAAACGGTTTGTTTTTGACCAGGGCGAACGCCCTATAGAATATAATCTGGGCTTCTACAGGGCCGATAGCTTCGTGTACACAATCGAGAGCAGGAGATAGCAATAAATTGCTGCACACCGAAAACGGGTTTACTGCTAACGCATTTTGTAATATAATTTCACCGGTCAGCCACTACCTTCGAACGTTAATCAACCTCATTTTCCGGGACCACTCCGGGGGGTATTGGATTAAAAATCCAGCTTCCGTGTCGTGCCTTTGTTATCTGAAACAGTTACCGAAGCAATATTCTTATCAATACTCAAAAATCTTGCTGATTGCGACAGAAAGGAAAAGCCATAATAACATTCCTGCCTTTGTTTTTTACCATCCCTGTAAATGATTTCAGCGTTTATTTCATTCGGTTGCAAAGGAATATGAATAATATCTTTTTTAAGCGCATATACTTTAAGCGGGGCGCGGTTTTGTGCCGCAACCAGCAGGTATTTACCATTTGCGCCTCTCAGTTTTATTAGCGCCTTACCATTACCCGGAATAAAAATGCCGCTTTCAAGGATGGATTGGGCGATGAAGTTTCCTTTGCCGTCTCCTTTCAGCAGCAGGCCATTTAATGCGTCGTAACGGCCTGTTGTTACTTCCGATCCATAATCATTCGTGTTCATTGCGATATCCAGGTTGCCATCTCCGTCAAAATCGTCTGTTATCATACCGTTCAGGGCAGACAACTGGGCCACAAAAGGCAGGGACACTAAAGTGAATTTACCATCACCATCATTTCTACAATAGCTGGAACTGAAGTTATTGGCTCTTAGTATTAATGCATCTTCTAACTGTTCTTTTGTAAGCAACTGGTCCATAGTAGCCACGGCATACGATTTAAAACTCTGAAACTTTGTCTTTACTGCTGTCATTTGCTTTACAGCATCATCTCTTAAATGCGCCGGAAATTCTTTTTTCACGAGAGAATCCTGGCTGGCCGGGAGATACAGCGACATGAAGGCATCGTAGCTGTTGTTGTTGTCAAAATCTTTGGCATACACAGATACCGGGTATGGTGCGCTTGCTTTATAAAAAGAATTCTCACCCAGGTTGCCTGCTATATAATCTATATCCCCATCATTGTCAAAGTCGCCCGCCGCGATACTGTTCCACCATCCAATTTCGTTGGCCAAACCTGTTTTAGCTGTTACATTTTTAAAACTGCCCTTGTCATTTTTAAAAAAAGTAAGTGGCATCCATTCTCCGGCCAGTATCAGGTCTGGCCAGCCATCATTATCAAAATCAGTAAACAGGGCATCGCATACCAGCCCGATGTTATTTAATTCACCCGCAATATCAGCGGTTACATCGGAAAATTGGATATGCCCGTTTTTTGAATCGTTCCTGTAGATATAGCTGGATACCGCTTTGGGATAATTCCAGGGTTCTACCCGGCCGGCAATAAAAAGATCAAGGTCTCCATCCTTATCATAATCTGCAACTCTTACACAGGATTTACTGGCAAAATTCTGAGGCAGTGCCAATGAGTCGGATGTAAAATTTCCTTTCCCGTCATTGATGAAAAACTGGTCCTGGTAAGCCGCCGTATTGGGCCTGCTTTCATATCCGCCCCGCGCCAGGTAAAGATCCAGGTCACCATCGCCGTCTGCATCAAACAGGATGGTTCCCATATCCTGGTAGTGAAAATCCCTTATTTCGGTTGGTTGTGTTATTGTTTTTTGTAAAAATGAGCCGTTATGCTGTTGCAATAACAGCGTTGTTGCAAATAAAGAATTTCCTCCTGCAACAATATCATCCAATCCATCGCCATTCACATCTCCGGCTGCCAGGGATGGCCCGTATTCCGAAAATTTATGAGGTAATAACTTTTGAATATTAAAATCAATATAATCCATTTGTGAATGTTTATAGTGAATGCCTGATGCCGTTGTAACATCTGTAAATAAAGTATGCGTTGCTATAACCGGAAGCTGCCAGTCATGATTATCTTTTGCATTCTTCTTATCCAATTTTATGGTTTGGTTGGCGGCTACATTTTTTACCAGTTCTTTGCTTCCATCGGGCCATTTAACAATAAGGGAGTCTACCAGGGTTACTGAGTCGAGTCCGAAATGAGGATTTAACTGGATAGAGGAAAGGTAGCCCCGGTAAGGCGTTTGTTCGTAGGCCTGCTGGTTATTTCCATAATAAATTTCGATCCATGCACCTATTCCATTTACATTTAAACCGTCACCCGTTAGTTGCACAGATAAATAGTGCTTGTTATTTTCCTTTGAATCCATTAACGTATTCTCGTAAACAGAAGCCTCATCGTTGATATTATTGATAACCATATCAAGATCGCCATCGTTGTCCAGGTCTGCATATACTGCGCCGTTTGAAAAAGAAGCCTTGTTTTTTAACCCCCAATCGGCCGACACATCACTAAAGCTGCAATTGCCTTTATTCCGAAAAGCATAATTGTGTATTTTAACTTCCGGGATCTGCGCCAGGATGCTGGATTTGGAGGCAATGGGCGTAGGCTCCTGCCGGTAAACAATAAAGTCATGATCTGTGATATCTTTGGGAAAGCCATTGGTAACTACCAGGTCCCGAAGTCCGTCATTGTCAAAATCGGCAACCAGCGGAGCCCAGCTCCAGTCTGTTTCTGAGATGCCTGAAAAGAAACCGATATCACTAAAAACCGGGTCGCCTATTGAATCATTTGCATTTACGCGTGGACCCTGGTTAACCTGTAGTGTATTTCTTACATACTGGTATTGGTATTTGAAAAAGTCATTGAGTTGAAATATTTGATAGCTCCCTGAATTCAGCATCATTTTTTTACGGTAGTTGTCTTCCGGGCTCATGTCTAATTCTATTATATCCGATAGTCCGTCGTTATTGATGTCAATAATGTCCTGCCCCATTCCATTTGCAGACGTATGTTTAAGATAAGTTGCGGCCTTATCTGTAAAGGTTCCGTCATGATTATTGATATACAACAGGTCGTTTGCAATAAAATCATTGGTCACAAAAATATCTTTCCATCCATCTTTATTGATGTCTGCGATCGTTACGCCGTGTGCATATCCTTCCAGTGTAAGTCCTGCCGCTCTGGTAACATCGGTAAATACCGGATGGCCTGCCAGGGTATCCATGGTATTCCTGTAAAGGCGTCCTGTACTGGGAAAAGATCCGTCTGTTATTTTGTGTTTAAAAACGGATGGATTTATGTTTGGGAGAATAACATTCACTGCCAGGTACATATCCAGGTCGCCGTCGTTATCATAATCAAAAAAACTTGCCATGGTGGAGTGCGTAGTGTCGTCTAACCCATAAGCGGCAGCCTGTTCTTTAAAAAAGGGTAATCCTTTTTTGTCGGGCCCCTGGTTAATGTAAAGCAGGTTTTTTCTCTTTTCGGGGTCCTTATCCATTGACGCACAAACATACATATCCATCAATCCGTCATTATTAATATCTACAACAGCTATTCCCCTGCTCCATCTGCCATCGCCATCCACGCCTGCACTGGTTGTAATGTCTTCAAATTTTAGTTTTCCCTTGTTCAGGTATAGTTTATTCGGCACCATGCTTCCTGTGAAATAAATATCTGTCAACCCGTCGTTGTTAAAATCGCCCGCACCAACTCCGCCACCGTTATAAAGATTGGTCACATCAATGGGGTTAATGGAATCACTCTCCATTATCTTATTATTAAAATCAACGCCTGAATGCCCGGGGGAGACCAATTGAAACAGCTCAGCATTTTGCCGGCACGAAGAAAAGGAAAGAAAAACAAGCAAGCAGTAAAGAATGGGTTTCATACATGGATGATTTGGCAATGAAAGTTGTGGAATGCGTTAGCATTGATGTATGCTATGGGTATTAATTTTTTTTGTTCAAAATATGAACCGCTCTCGTAATTAGTGTTTAAACTGTTGAAATTCAGCATTTTTATTAGATGGCTGATAAAGCGGTTTTATCGGGAGGATCCATTCGGCTTATGCCGGGTTTAAAAATAAACAAAAAAAAATGTGAATTGTATTTTTTTCTATTATATTTGAATTAAGTACAAATGTATATACATACTTAATCTGTGTTTGGCGCTGAACCATTATTAAATAGACAAACGACGTCTGTATGTTATTGTGAAAAGTGAAACAATAAAACCGCCCGCCTGCCCGACTCAGCCACTCAGGCGGGGATGAACCCTGCCCGGATCTGTCAGGCGGGTGTTCGGACGGGGTGAAAGAAGTTTTCGCTTCTCATGCCAGGCTTTCCGGCTGGCGGGTTTCATTTTTGACACAGCACCTGTATGCTGCTTATATCAGCTATCTGTCCTGGTTATAGAATAAATACCCTAAAAAATGCTGCTGACTGAACGGAAACCCTTTTTTTAAAAAATTAATTGCTTGTTATGAACTTAAAACTCCTGCCGCACAATTGGTGTACAGCCATTGGTATACTTTGCGGAATAGCATTTCCATTTCTTTTGTGTGCCGCGCCGATGGCAAACAATAAAGAACGTTTGCCAAAGCATGCAAAAGAACCACCCGGCGCCAATGTATATAATACTTCTTATTTTCAGGATATATCCATTTCCGGTAAGATAACAGACGAAAACGGAATGGCTATAGCAGGAGCCAATGTGCTGGAAAAAGGTACCAGCAATGGTGTTATTTCGGATGCAAACGGAAATTACAGCTTAAATGTAAAGAGCAGAAACAGCACGCTGATTATTTCTTTTGTGGGTTATGCAACCAAAGAAATAAAGGTGGGCGCTCAGTCAAGCATAAGCATACAGTTAGAATCTATTTCAAAAAGTTTGGATGATGTTGTTGTGGTCGGGTACGGTACACAAAAAAGATCTGAGCTTACCAATGCCGTGGTACAAACAACCGGCGCGGAGGTAAAAAAATCAATGAATCTTTCTGTGTCCAATTCTTTAGCCGGCAGACTGCCCGGTTTATTTGTATCCCAGCAAAGCTCCGCTCCTGGTTTTGATGATGCACAGATACTGGTTAGGGGAGCCAAAACCTACAGGAATACTTCCGCCCTGATAGTAATAGATGGTGTAGCCAATGCAGACCCGGATGGCTTGAACAGATTAGATCCAAACGATATCGAATCTATTTCTGTTTTGAAAGACGCATCAGCCGCCATTTACGGTGCACAATCTGCCGGCGGTGTTATACTGGTTACTACAAAACGTGGTAAGTCGGGAAAAGCCGCATTTGATTTTAGTACCTCATTTGGATGGCAATCGCCCGCGGCGAAAGTAAAATCAGGAGATGTGTTTGAATACATAAATGTATTAAACAAAAGAAGAGAACTGGAAGGCACTACGCCGGATTTCCCGCAGGAAGTAATTGACGCGTTTAAAAATGGCACAAGAAGGGCAGAGAACTGGTATGATGCACTGGTAGACGCACCTGCTCCGCAAAACAGGCAATCCATCACCATGCGGGGCGGCACCGATAAAATAAGATATTTTGTATCGCTTGGTACGGCATACCAGGGGGGTATTATGAGGGGAGATAATAAAACGCAGGTTAAACAATACAACGTAAGAAGCAATATAGATGTTTCCGTGACTGATAATTTTGAAGTTGGCTTTGACCTGTCGGGACGTGAAAAAAATACTGAGCTACCACAGAGTGGTCCCGGTGGAGATGTGGGCGCTTTTGCAAGTGTGAGTCCGCTGCAGGAAGCATATATCGGAGGAGATTATCGTTATCCGGGCGAGGGATGGTCGCACCTGAATCCTGTAGCAAGATTACTTAGCCCTGGCTACAGAAAGTATAAAGCAGATATTTTGAGCGGTACCATTCGTTTTAAATGGAATATTCCATATGTGAACGGACTGACATTGGATGGATTTTCGAGTATAGTTAAAACCTTTAATTATGACAAGGTGTTTAATTATACCTGGCCATATTATGAAAGAGTTCCTAATACGGATTCAATTGTAGAGAAGCAGTCCAGAACGGTTGAGGATATCGGTTTGCGGGAAGATTTTTATCAAAGCCAGAGAATTACCAACAACATCAAGCTTTCTTATAACACAACAATTAGCAGTGATCATAAGATTGGAATTTTTGTTGCTTATGAACAAATGGACTACAAAACCAATAACTTCTGGGCACAACGCCTGGGTTATGATTCTCCGTTACTTGATCAGTTATTCGCCGGCAGCCCTAATCGCAACAACTGGAATACTGATGGAAGAGCAGCAGAAAGCGCCCGTCGCAATTATTTTGGGCGCGTCAGCTACGAATTCCAAAGTAAATACCTGCTTGGGTTCAGTGCCCGTTATGATGGTTCGCCTATCTTCCCTAAAGATACCCGGTATGGCTTCTTTCCACAGGCTTCTGCTGCATGGGTAGTCAGCAAAGAATCTTTTATGCCGGAAAACCTGTTCAGTAACTTTAAAATAAGAGCTTCATGGGGACAGTTGGGCAACGACAGGGTAAATCCTTTCCAGTATATTGGAGCATTTGGTTATTCGGCAGGATGGGTTGTTAATGGAGTAGATGCCCGCGGCATTGCTGCCACGTCAACACCCAACCCGAATATTACCTGGGAAGTAAGTGAAACAACCGATCTGGGTTTGGAATTGGGTTTTTTGGAGAACAGGTTAACATTTGAACTGGACTTATACAAAACCAAAACAACCAATATTCTCGGAAGAAGACAGGCTTCAATTCCCGGGTATACCGGACTGATATTACCTGACGAGAATATAGGAAGAATGGATAATAAAGGATTTGAAGTGCAGGCTGGATACAGACAGAACGTAGGACAGTTAAATATAATGTTAAATGCAAACCTTGCCTATACCGAAAATAAAATCATTTATTTTGATGAAACGCCCCAGGCTGAACCATACCAGAAGCTGGAAGGACAGCCCTTAGGCTCTGGCCTGGTATACAAGGCAATAGGCATTTACAGAACGGAGGCAGACTTAGATAAATACCCTGGCTATCCTGGTGCTACAGTGGGAGCATTGATCTTTGCCGATCTCAACAATGATGGTGAAATAACCAGCAATGACCAGTATATGTTTAATACCACGGTAAATGCCGGTGCCGTTCTTCCAAAAATGCAGTTTGGATTCAACATTGGATTGGACTACAAAGATTTTGATTTCTCCCTGCTGTTCGCAGGACAGAGCGGAGCTAAGTGGCGCCTGAGCAATGGATTTAATTCGGGCGCCAACGGTAATGGACTGCGGTATGTAGCGCTGAATAGTTTTTCATTAGACAATACAAATGCTGAGCTTCCGATGATTTCTCCAACCGGGTTCGCGGGTTCCAACAGCGATTTTTATTATCACAGTTCAAGCTGGCTGCGTTTAAAAACAGCTCAATTGGGATATACACTCCCTGGAAACCTGATGTCAAGATTCAAAATTTCAGCATTGAGACTGTATGTATCCGGAGATAATCTGTTCATGGTATTTAATAACCTTAAAAAATACGGCGCAGGTGATCCGGAAACCGCACCGCAAACCGGGAACGGTGGTGTATATCCTATAATGAGAACAGTAAGTGCTGGTCTTAATATTACTTTTTAATAATAGTCGTATGAAATATCTTTCTATGGATAAAGCAATGAAGAAAATCGCGCTCTTATCGCTGATTTGCGCTACCACGGTTATTTCCTGTAATCGGGACCTGCTGGATAAAAAGCCACTGGATGCCATATCTGAAGACGCCGTTTTTGGTGACGCCACTTTTTTGCAGAATTACGTGTATAATATTTACAACGGTATTAAACCGCCATGGAGCCCCGGCTCAGGTGGCTTTGAAGCTTTAACAGATGTAGCAGTATCGCAGCCCGAAACACACGACAGGGCTGCGGGCATCCGCGAATACATAGATGGTATCATCACCCCGGATAATATTACCGATCTTACCAACATCTGGAATGAAGAATATAGTTATATCAGGAAAGCAAATATCTTTTTTGAAAAGGTAGAGACTTCTGATATTGATCCGGCCAAGCTTGATCCTATGAAAGGTGAAGTACATTTTTTGAGAGCATGGATGTACTTTGAGTTAATGCGTAGCTATGGCGGCGTTCCAATCATTACAAAAAGTTTTAAGCTCGATGAAGAAAGCTTTGATACACCCCGCAACACCTACGACGAATGTGTTGCATTTGTATTGAGCGAATGCGATGCAGCAATATCGTTGCTGGATGGCGTACCGGTAAATGAAGGGAAGATCAGCAAAAACGCGGCATTAGCTTTAAAAGCAAGAGTATTATTGTATGCAGCGAGCCCTTTAAATAATCCAACCAATGACAAATCAAAATGGCAGGCAGCAGAAGTGGCAACCAAAGCAGTTATAGATGCCGGCTATGCTTTGCATGCTTCAACGGCAGACTTATTTATAAAACCATTAAAAAATGACGAGACCATTTTTGGGAAATCGTTTACTCCCGCCACCAGGATACCGGACTGGGGTTATAACTACGATTACTGGCCCTCCGGTTTTGATGCAAGGCAACGTTTGATGCCAACGCAAAAGTTTGTCAATATGTTTCAAATGGAAAATGGCGAATATCCCTACCAGGCAGATGGTATAACGGTAAATGCAGCTTCGGGTTATGATCCGCAAAAGCCAAACGATAACAGGGATCCGAGGTATTATACTTCTATCCTCTATCCTGGCGCAGGCCCCGTTTTTATACAGGATGGGTCAAAAACCACACACAGGGTTTACGAATATTGGGAAGATGCTAACCCCAATCCCGACAATGCACCTCCTTATGCAAACCCCAATAAAGTAGATCCCGAAAACGGGCAAACACTTTTCGACTTTGGCCGGGATTCCAAAACCTATTGGGTAAAAGGCCTAACGCCATTTCACTGGAGAGTGCAAACCGGATATACATTCAGGAGATTGCTTGACTTTGACGGCCCCCGTGCAAGCTTTGATTTTAACTATAACCAGGTAACTGTGTTTATGCGGCTAACAGAATTTTATTTAAACTATGCTGAAATACAGATCGCATTGGAAAACGAACCGCTGGCCCGTGAATACATAAACAAAATAAGACAAAGAGAGGCTACCAATATGCCGGATATCACCAGTACGGGCGCAGATCTTGTGAGAGATTACAGGAATGAAAGGGCAATAGAATTACAGTTGGAAGATCAGCGTTTCTTTGATCTTATGCGCTGGAAAGCAGCCCCGGGTAATATTGATATTCCGATCAGGGGGCTTACCAGTGTTAAGATGGATTGGACCGGCGCTCAGGCAGGCGATCTTTTAGGTAAATTGACCTATACCTATGGTGTAATACCTGAAGCGGAAGTAAGAAAGCCGTGGAAAGGAGATCATTACTACCGCTTCCCTATTCCCAATGATGAAATTAAAAAGAGCAATGGCGCCCTTGAGCAAAATGAGGGTTACTAAAATGCAGCTTTCAGTTTAATGCATTACGTTTAGACGTTAAAGCAAAATGGCGGGGCGACCTGCCATTGGCTTTTTTGCAATGTAAGTCGTGAGTTTATGCGGAACCCTGTATCCTGCTGAAACTTTTTATTGAAGAAAAATAAATAAGCTCAAAAGATCAATATGACAAAATTATTTTTTTTATGCCTGTTAACAATTTCAATAACGGGATATGCAACAGCAAAGCAAAAACAGGATACCTTATGGCGCATCGGGGTGGCCGATCATTCGGCAAATGAATTTGCTTTGGCTCCGGATGGATTCAAAAAATTTATTGAGTATGATTTCGGCTTTGAAGATAAATTCTTCCTGGTAGGACATTCCCGTGAAAAAAATGACTTTCCTTATGTGATTCCGGGCCCGGCGGATACATGGGGCGGCACCTGGCCAACTTCCGGATGGCGTACTAACCAGGTTAATATTTTATTTGGCGTAGAAGATATGCCTGCGAAGGGAACCTATACACTCATTATTGAACTCTCTGATTATGCTAAGAAATTTCTGCCGCTCATCAAAATATCCATCAATAATCAATCTGTAAAACAACAACTAACCGCAACGGGATATGATCTGAGCACACAAAAGTCTCCCTCCTTAAACGAGCCTTATGTAGATACACTTTCTATAACCGGTAATGTTAAGCATGCAACACATAAAACAATTGAAATTCCGGTTGAAAGCGGGGTAATAAAAAAAGGAGGCAATTGCATTACCATAGAAGTATTGCAGGGATCCTGGATAATGTTTGATGACATCCGTCTGGAAGGCAATCGGTTAAAGATTGAAAAGCCTGGTAATTGTTTTGTACGAAATGTAAAAGCGGCAAACTATGCATTATTACAGGAAGGAAAAAAAGTGCAGCCGCTTTTGGTTAATGTCGAACACCTGCAGGGTCTGCCTGGTTTAAGCGTTGAACTGGATGGAAGAACAATATTTAAGGAGCGCCTGGAAAAAGGTAATTATGAATTTGAAGCACCAATGCCCGCGGTTGAAACAGTACAGCAAAGTAAATACAGGATATTGGCAGATGGAAAGTTAGTGGAGGAAGGTGTAGTGAAACGCTCTGCCCAAAAATTGCAAACACCGGCCGATTACGTGGATACGCGTATAGGAACCGGACATTCCCGATGGATGATTGCACCGGGACCGTGGATGCCCTTTAGTATGGTTAAATTAAGTCCGGACAATCAAAATGCAGGGTGGCAGGCAGGTTATCAGCCATCGTATGAGAGCATTGGCACTTTCAGCCACATACATGAATGGACGATGGGAGGCTTGGGTGTTTTTGCATCCAACGGTACATTAAAAACAACCATTGGCGATGAACTGCTGCCTGGTTCAGGCTACAGGTCTGCTATTGATAAAAAAACGGAAGAGGCACCCATCGGGTATTATAAAGTGCAGCTTAAAGATTATGACATTAAAGCTGAAATGACTGCTACTACACGTTGCGGATTGATGCGGTTTACATTTCCAGCCAACAGGGATAGTTCACGCGTTCTTGTGGACTTACACATTCCATCCGAATATGATTATCAGTTAAAGAAAATCAGTGTTCGCAAGGTCAGTGATTACAGGATTGAAGGTTTTGCTCACCAGTTTTCACCCAATGTTTGGAGTAGAGATGCCGATCAGGACTACACTGTGCATTTTGTTTTAGAGTTTGATAAACCTTTTCAATCCATCGGTGGCTGGACCAACGACAGTGTTAGCTACGGAGACCATTTCTTTGCGAAAGATATAAAAAACGCAGGCTTTTTCCTTCAGTTTGATGCAAAAGCAAACCCGGTTGTACAAATGCGATCAGGCATTTCATTGGTGAGTATTGACAACGCTGACTTAAATTTAAAAACAGAAATAACAACGCCTTTCGGATGGAATTTTGAAGCGGTAAGACAGCACCAGTCTCATGAATGGAATGATATTTTTAACCGGGTTAACATTACAACAACGAACAGGCAGGAAAAAGTACGCTTTTATAATTCAATGTACAGGTCCATTTGCAGCCGCAATACCTGGAGCGATGTTAATGGCCAATGGAGAGGAACAGATGGCAAAGTACAGCAACTGAAAGGTGCAGATGATGTTGCTTTGGGTTGTGATGCTTTTTGGAATACATTCTGGAACCTGAATCAAATGTGGAATTTAATAACACCCGAGTGGAGCAATCGCTGGGTAAATTCCCAGCTCGCCATGTACGATGCTTATGGGCGGTTGGCAAAAGGCCCGGCAGGTATGAATTATATTCCCGTAATGGTAGCGGAACATGAAATACCGATGATGGTTGGCGCTTACCAGATGGGTATACGAAATTTTGATGCATCGAAACTGCTTGAGGCAGCGATCAATATGCAGACCATTCCGGCGACAAAAATCCATACCGGTTTTGCAGGTAACCGTGATTTAACGGAATACATGAAACATAAATATGTTCCTTCCGATAAAGGCCGCTTTTCTAATTCAATGGAATATTCTTATGACGACTGGACAGTTGGGCAATTGGCTAAATCATTAGGGGAAACGGAGCTCTATAAAAAATTTAACGACCGTGGTTATTGGTGGAAAAACGCCATAGACGAAGATGGTTACTGTCATATGAAATTGAGCGACGGAAAATGGGTGCCCGGTTTTGATCCTTTTCGCAGCGGAGCCAATGAGGAATATGTTGAAGGCAATGCATGGCAGCTCACTTTTTTTGTTCCCCAGGATGTGCCTGCGTTGGTGAACCTCGTAGGAAAGAAGAAATTTATTGACAGGTTAGAGTGGGGATTTGAAGCCAGTGCACCATGGCGTTACAACGGAATGAACGATCAATACTGGAATTACCCGGTGGTGCAGGGAAACCAGCAGTCTATGCATTTTTCCTTCCTGTTTAACTGGGCCGGAAAACCCTGGTCTACTCAAAAATGGACCCGTTCCATTTTGGAACGGTATTATGGCTATGGTATTGGGAATGCTTATCTGGGTGATGAAGACCAGGGGCAGATGAGCGCATGGTTTGTAATGGCCGCGTTGGGATTGTTCCAAACGGATGGAGGATGCAGCAATAATCCAATATATGAAATCGCAAGTCCGCTTTTTGAGAAAATAGAAATTGACCTGGGCAACAGGTTTGGACGGGGTAAAAAATTTGTAATAGAAGCGAAAGGCGCATCACGCAGGAATATGTACGTTCAAAGCGCGGTGCTAAACGGAAAGGAATTAAAGTCCTTTTATTTTCCTGCATCCGAATTGTTAAAAGGCGGTTCCTTAATTATGCAAATGGGAGCAACGCCTAATAAGAAATGGGGAATTGATAATAAATAACACTAAAAAAATGAAGAAACATTATTTACTGTTGATGTTGCTGGTGATCAACCTGGCAGTTTTAGCACAGGAACGCCAGCCTTTCGACAAAGCATTGTCCGAAAAAATAAAGAACAATGAATACTTTCATTTTGTAAAAGCCAAAGCCCTTGAAGTAATGAAAATCGGGTTTAATGCCGGTGACGGTTACCGTGAAGTGTGGATCAGGGATTACAATACGTTCATTGAACTCGCTGCGCAGGTGTATGAGAAAGAAGTGCTGAAAGAAAACCTGTTGGTTTTTCTGAGAATGCAGGGAGAAGATGGGGATATTATTGATGGGTTCACCCCGGTAAAAAAAGTGGGCGAAGTTGAATATGATTTTATCTATTCCCCGCTGGAGCCACGTTATGCCGGTCATAAAAATACGGTGGAAACCGATCAGGAAAGTTCACTGGTTCAAAGCATATATAAATATGTTCAATTAACCAACGACCCTACCATACTGGATGAAATGATCGGCAATAAAACAGTTGGTGAGCGGCTCGTTTGGTCCATGGAATTCTTAATGAATAAGCGTTTCAACAGACAATACGGGTTAATTACCGGCGCCACTACGGCCGACTGGGGCGATGTGCAGCCGGAACACGGGTGGGGCGTTGACATAGATGAAAATACGCATCCCGCTATTGATATTTATGATAACGCTATGTTTATTATTGCATTGAATAATTTAATGGAAATGCTCCCTGCAACCAAACAAAAATGGCAACCCATAAAAAACAATATTGCCCAAAACAGCAGAAAACACCTTTGGGATAAAAACAGGCAAAAGTTTATCCCGCACATCTATTTAAAAAGCTCTCCTTTCCCTGCGGGATTTGATGAAGATGAAATTTATTATTTTGGAGGTACGGCTATTGCTATAGAGGCAGGGTTGTTAAGTAAGGAAGAAGTGAAGATTTCATTAGACGAGATGATCAAAAGAGTAAAACAGGCCGGTGCGGCCTCTATTGGACTAACGCTGTATCCGCCATACCCGGCAGGTTATTTCGTCAATAAGATCATGAATCCGGAATACAGCTACCAGAACGGTGGCGACTGGACCTGGTTCGGTGGCAGGATGATCCAGCAGTTGATCAAATACGGGTTTGTAAAAGAGGCGTATGAACAGGTATTGCCAATGGTAAAGCGGGTTAAAGATAACAATGGTTTTTACGAATGGTATTCTATTGATAACAAACCACGGGGATCTGGAACATTCAGGGGCGAAGCAGGTGTTTTGTACACTGCGATTGTGATGTTCGAAAACTTAAAGTAATAAGGTGAGGCATTTAAATCCTTTCCGCCCCAGTTCATGTCACGAACCGGAAGTTGGAAGTTGGCTCGTATGCACACGAACCAGGCATTATCATACATTTTTTTGCCCCCACAAATATGCAGCGCCAATGAGCGCGGCATTTTCTCCCAATTGGGCAGGCACCAGCATACAGGATAACCTGTGTTTTCGTATTACTTCTTTGCAAAAGGGTTTAAACAGATCCCAGGCTTTGGCTATATTTCCCCCAATAATAATTCTTTCGGGGAAATGATCAGAAAACCGGTTTTTCAATACTTCACCTAATGTATAACCAAATTCTTCAAACAATTTCCTGGCATCCACATCATCATTGGCCAAGGAAGCCAGTTCTTTTACCCCGGTAACTTTTTCTTTTTTTCTTTTTGCATATTCTGATATAAACCACCTTGAGCTTAAGAATTCTTCAGCCCTGCTTTCGCGAAAAGGGAAGCACCAGAGATCTCCCTCGTGGAAAAAGCCATTCTTGTACATTGCCGAACCCAATCCTGTTCCCAGCGTAATGCCGGCAACATGATTACAGTCTTTTCCCGCACCTGCTTTCAATTCGCCTGCCAGGTAAGCAGTGGCATCATTCATCATACGAATGCTGTTGGAAGTTATGCGCAGTTCAGCAGCGAGCAATTGCTTTACGTTCAACCCGTACAGGCATTCATATTTATGCAAACCGGTAATAAGGCTGATGCCTTTCTCATAATCAAAAGGGCCGGGCATAGCAATACCCACGCGGACGATGCTGCTCCCATGCTGTTTGGCACAGGCGGCTATGGTTTTGGCCCATGAACGGATGACATGCTCCTTATTTTGCAAAGGATCTATTTCTCCCCGCACGCAGGTGCCCTCTATAATTTGCCAGGTATTTGTGTCAACCATGCACGCTGTGATATGCGTGCCGCCAATATCAACTCCAATAACCAGATTGTCCATCGCTTTTTGTTGATTTGCATTTAAGGTGTACAGGCGGGAGGCAACGCCGTTGTTCCCCATTGTTTGTTGGGTTTATCACCCATCCACAATTCCAGTATTCCACCCCTGGTAAAGGTGTCATGACTGAACCAGAAATTATCCAGCGGTTGATTATTCAACTTCGCGGATTGTATATAACAATGCTGAGCGCTGTTGTTATAGGTTTTAATCACAAACTTTTTACCCTTGTAATATTTCTTATCCAATTGGATCGTTACTTCATCAAAAACCGGTGAAGTAATCTCATACACCGGCTGCTGTGCCTGGTTACCCATAATGTCGAACAAGCCAATTGCCATCAGGGCGCTTACGCCTCCCATTTGTCCCTGGTCTTCATCGTGCCCACCATAACCAAGGTCTGGCGTTACGCCTCCATAAGCCTGCGCTTTCACCCGTCTAACCCAGTATTGTGTAAGCCAGGGCTTGCCGCCATAGCTGAATACATGCGCGTTGGAACATCCCGGCTGATTGGCATAGCTAACGTAACCACTGGTGTAACCATATACAAAGTCGTTCGATTGCGATTGTTCAAATGCATGGTTCAGCTTATTGCAAAAGCTGTCTGCTCCTCCCATCTGGGTTACCAGTTCAGGAATAGCATGCGATACTCCCCAGGTGGCCTGCCAGGCATTTGCTTCCACCCAGCCTCTACCGCTTAAAGGATCTTTGTGTATAAAATCGCCTTTTTTGTTTTTGGGAAATAATAATTTTTGCTCCGGGTCAAAACAAAGCTTCCATCCATCCGATCGGTTAAGAAAGAAATTATAGTCTTTTTTCTTTCCCAGCTTAGCCGCCATCTGCGCTATGCCCCAATCCTGGAACGCCGCCTCAATGGTAATGCCTGCGTTATCCGGCCACCATCCATTGCGGGTGTAAAAATTAATGTCTTCACTGCTGCCGAGCATGCCACCCGGCAGGTGATTCCGCTTCACTACTTCATAGGCGTGATTGGCATTTGTTTTAGTCAATAACCCTTTCATGTATGTACTTACGATGAGATTAGAGGCAGGACAACCCGTCATGATATAGGAATAGCCACCGCCGGATGGCCCTCGCGGTAACAGGTAACCATTGTTGGCATATTCAATCATAGAAGAGGATAGTTCATCCATCATTTCCGGCCATGCCAAACCCCACAATATATTCAGGTTCCATTGGGTAAGCCACCACGCATCGGAGTTATACATGCTGAATCTTGGCTTACCTGAAGCATCTTTGGGAACCGTTTTTATTTTAAAAATGGCATCTGTAAAATTGCCTTCTCTTTTGCCGGTAGTGCGGTCGGGATAATCACCCGACAAATCACTGATTTTTTGCCTGCCCAGTAATACATGCCATAAGTCTGTATAGAATTTTATCTTCTGTTCACGGCTGCCTCCCTGTACGTCTATTCGCCCAAGCCATTGGTTCCAGGTAAGTTGCGCCTGCTCTTTTACATTACCAAAGTCCCAGGTGTTGCATTCCTGCTGCAGGTTATTCCGCGCATTTTCTATAGTGGTATAGGAAAGCCCGATTTTCATTTGCAGCTCATCTCCTTTGTTGAAGCTGTATGCAGCCGCCAGGGTCAGGCTGTCGCCGCTCGCTTGACTGATATTTTTTATTGTTTCATTACCCTGCCATGCGTCGAGCGATGTAAAGGGCCTATCGAACCTAATAACAAAAAATATGCGCACATCTTTTGGCCCGCCCCAGTATCTGTTTATGGAACTGAAAGATCCTTCTATCGCAGTATCGCTGATGCGGGTGATTTTTGCATCGGCCATGGTGCTGTTGGACACATGGCCAGACAGATTAATGATGATCCTTCCTGCAGTTTTTTTTGTATAGCGGAACCTGTAATAATTCACTCTTTCAGTAGCTGTTTGCTCAACCCATATTTTATTGTTCTGCAGCATCACCCGGTGGTAACCGGGTTGCACGATCTCATCATCGTGACTAAACACAGATTTCCAGCCTTGTTGACCTTCTGCAGGATTTTCGTGTTCAGACGCAGGCATGATCTCTATCCCGGACATCATCCATGCATGAATTTGTTCAAAACCCAGGATCTCTTTTTCATTGTAGTTATAGCCTCCGCCAAACTGATTTTTGTTGCGTGTTAGGGGAGCTGAACTGGCCATTCCAAATGGAAGGCTCCCGGTAATAAAAAAGAAATACCTGCCACGGTTGGTTTCAATATACGGATCCACCCAGGAAACATAATCCTGCGCCTGTTCGGGAGAAGGAAATACTTCTATTTCGGAAAACCCTATATCACGTCCTGTGGCATCCGTTACTACAAACTTTACCCACTTCACCCTGCGGGCCGTAAATGAAATCGCAATGCCGCTTCCGTCGGCCGGTATCTGGCTTACCCATAGTATACTGCTGTCGCTGAACATTAGTTTGCCTCCGGCAATGTTTTCCTTTAGCGAAGGACGATCATATAATACTACTTTATTAATCGACTGCGGTTGTTCCCATTCTAATTGTATCCATGGCAGCCGGATATAGCCCCAGTCAGTGGATACTCCTTCACATGCCCATTCACCCTTGCCATCCACACCTATCCAGCCATCGGTTGCATTTTGGGCAGCATACGTTTCACCGGCAATGGTACTCACAGTAACTTTTGCCAGCGGAGCAATATTTCCAGGGCCGGCATAACTAAAACTGCTGATGCAGGTTATAAAAGACAATAAAAAAAGGGTGCATTTCAAACTGTCGAGCTGCGTTGTTTCGTGTAGGCAGTGAAGACCTGCCTGCCGCCCATGGCAGGCCGCCCCGGCTGGTGGGGACACCAGCCGGCGACAATTTGAAATGCATCCTAAAAAAATACGGCAGAATTGCTTCATGTTTATATTTTTAGTATGGCGATACTATAAAATCCGAACAGTATGGCTCATAGCGTATAGCGGTGGTTGTTATTCATATTTCAGCTTTATAAACCGCGGACGGTATAAGTGGGGGAACTTTTTATATCCCCCAAAAAATCAAAGGAGTTGATATTATAACTGATCAGTAATTCACCGGGTTGTGAAAGCACAGGATGCGCCTTGGCATTGTAAGGAAAAAGGTTAGGTGAATCTTTCAGATCATCCTTTACATCATATATGTCTGTAATGGGCCCGAAAGGGCCGGCGGGTGATGCTCCAACTCTTACTGCTACATGGGTTCCGATCGCATCTTTTTGAAACACCATCAGGTAACGGCCATCCGTAAGTGGTGTTACACTCATTTCATTGGATGCGCGGTTTGCAATGGGCTGAATGGCTTTTATGTCGGCCGTCCAGGATTTGCCATTCCAGAATTTCCATTCATTAAATTGTTCAATAGCCTGCGGCAGAATCCTTGCTGTTATCACCTCTTTGTTTTTTCCTCTTACGCCATATATATACAGGTATCCATCGGCGTTAGGCGCACCGGCTTTTTTTGTGTTAACCAGTATGCCGGCGCCAAAAGAACCAAGAGAGTCAGCATTTTCTCCCTGGAAAAAAGGAATTTCCATTTGTGTTATATGCTTGAACGGAGGCTTATCGCCTGCAGGTATACGAATGAGCGTATTGCCGGTTTGTTTAAAACCAAACACAGCCTGCCCGGGAATATTTTTAATGCGATAGCCGAAAATATAGATATCATTATTCCTTTCCGTATTTACAAATCCATCGCCCAGCCAGTAATATTCTCCCTTTTGAGTAACAGGGGTATTGGGTACAAATACGGATGAAGGATGATGACCGGCGTTTTTATTCCAGTAAAATTGAAGTGCCGAGCTGTCGGGCCTGCCTCCTGTTAACAGTGCTACGCTGTTGTTGATCATGGTAAAGCCCGTCTCCAGTGAATCATTAATGTCGCCCAGCAAAGTATCACTAAACCATATCAATACACTGTCCTTATTTCCGTTGGCTCCTTTCTCAAGCCCGCTTAAAGCAATTGAATATATTCCGTCGCCACCGAACCAGCCGTGATTTCTTTTAAACAGTGCTGTCCATTCCGGCGCAGGAACGGCTTTAAATTTCAGCTCAGGAGAAAGTTGTTCATCCTGTTTTGCCTGTGTGAAACAACCGCAGTTTAAAGCTGCCGTAAAAAAGATGGATAGAATGATAACAAGTAATCTTAGTATGCGCATCCCTTATAATTGATATGTTATTCCACAAACGTGAAATGATAAACGTGAGATGATAGAGATGAGAAGATAAACGTGAGAGATGAAAATCAAAGCTTTGCCTTCTTACATCTCTCTTCTCCCGTCTCCCGTTTCTCGTTTTCCATCTCGCTATTGACCATTCACTATCACTACCCCTTCCTCCACATCTCCTGTATCTGTTCCAGTGTTTTCCCTTTGGTTTCGGGCACCACTTTCCAGATGAAAATAAATGCCATTACAGAGGTTATCATGTATATCCAGAAAGTATAAGCGCTGCCTATTGACTCCAGCAGCATGGGAAAGGTTTGTGATACCACGTACACCGAGAGCCATAAAAAAAATATAGCTACACCCATCGCTCTGCCACGGATATGATTGGGAAATATTTCCGCTACCACTACAAATGTGAGGGGGCCGAGTGAAATGGCGAAAAATGAAATGTACAGCAGGATCCCCGCCAGCACCCAGTACCCCCCGGCAGATTCCGTATAGAAAGCCAAACCAACAATTGCCAGGCAAACCGCCATGCCCGCCGAACCAATTAGCAGTAATTTTTTTCGTCCCAGCTTGTCTACATATTTTATGGCGATAATTGTAAGCAGCAAATTAATGCTGCCCACCCACACAGTTTGCATCAATGCCGAAGAAGAGCCGCTTCCCGTAGCCTTGAATATCTCCGGTGCGTAATACATAATTACATTGATGCCGGTGATCTGCGAAAAAACAGATAATACGATGCCTATAAGCAAGGCTGTGCGCAAGCCGGGTTTCAGCAGGTCAGAAAAAGGCGCTTGCTTCTCTGTTAATGATTCGCGGATGGAAATGATTTCTTTATCAGCATTTTTCCTGCCATTTACCCTGGCAAGTATGCCATCGGCTTCATCCCACCGGTTTTGTTTTGCCAGCCAGCGCGGACTTTCAGGTATCGGGAGCAGCAGAAAAATAAATACAAGAGAAGGAACCAGGCCAGAGCCAAACATCCATCTCCATCCCGCATTTACGTTCCAGGCGTTATCATGTAAGCCTGCAATACCTGCATTTACAAAATAGATCAGCAGGATACCGGTTACGATCCCCAACTGGTAAATAGATATGAGCCGGCCCCTGATAGCGGCCGGGGCTATCTCCGAAATATACATGGGCGCCAGGATAGAAGCGATACCAATGCCTATGCCGCCAATGAAGCGGAACAAAATAAAATATTCAATGCCCGAGGGAATAAGTATACCGATGGAAGAAATGGCGAAAGCAAAACCAGATATCATCAGCACTTTTTTTCTGCCCAGCTTGTCACTGAGTATTCCGGCCAGCATGGCGCCTGCCATACAGCCAATCAGGGCACAGGAAGCCGCCCATCCTGTCATAGCCGGGGAAAGATTATATTTTTCCTGTATAAAACCAATAGCACCTGCAACCACCGCGGTGTCATAACCGAAAAGCAGGCCACCAACAGCCGCTACAAAAGTGTACTGGTATACGTATTTCAAGCTATAATTTTCCATACATCAATTGCTGTGATAATCGCCAAGGTTTTCTGTATTTACAAATGCTTTTATCGTGCAACATGTTGTGCCCTCGCCCTCGCCATATGGACGAACTGTATATACGCCCACAGCAGCCGGTACAATAAAAGTTTCCGCATAATGCACTATAAAGGGTTTAAAAGCGTCGTCCGGACTTTCCACAACAACTTCCCTGCCTTCTACAAGATTAAGTATATTCACAACGCCATTGGTATTGTGATAAACCTTTCCTGTGAACCAATGCCTTCTTGTTTCTATAAAAGACCCTTTATGGAGCCCTGTTCTTTCTTCAACCCATCCATCTCCTTCATCCACTTTTTGTACCTGATTAAGGATATTGTTTTTGGTCCATTGGGTTGTGCGATCCCACTGAATGGAGTTTTGACCATGCTTCAGTGAAATGGGCCTTGGTTTTCCATCCATACCCATTCTTCCCCAATCCCACAACTTAAATGTAAAAATGTAAGGAGTGGCGCTGATTTCAAGAACCACACTGTTGGCGCCCGAGCAATGCACCGTTCCTGCGGGGATCAGTACATGTTCGTGTTTGCGGATCGGCCATTTTTCTACATACTGATCTGCATCAAACGTTATTTTTTTTTCCTGCGCGGCTTCCAGGTCGCTGATCATGCGTTCCGGAACAATTCCTTCTTTGAGTCCGAGATACACAAATGAATCATCCTGCGCTTCCAAAAAATAATAACTTTCATCCTGCGTATAAGGCATCCCGAATTTTTCCCGGATATATTCTTTTAACGGGTGTACCTGCAGGCTCAGATTTCCGCCGTGCATCGTATCTAAAAAATCAAACCTTATGGGAAACTCCGCTCCGAAAGCTTCAAATACTTTGACGCCCAGCAGTGCTTTGGGCTCACTAAAAACAAGATTGATGGAGGGCGTTTCAAACAAAATGTGATCAAAGCGTATCAGCAAACTGTTTTCTTCCGGCACGCAATCAAATCCCCATGCAAAATTTTTTTCTGTCCTTTCAAGATCACAAACCTCCTTCAACCACTGTCCTCCCCAGGGCCCGGGATCAAAGAAGGGTACCACCCTGAAGGGCTGTTGCACGATTTCTTTCAATGCATCCTGTAATGCCGATCCGGATATCATTTTAGGATCATCGGGGTGTGTGGTATCCAGCACATAATCAGCCAGGGGCAGTAATTCTTTTTTTAGCCTGTCGCATACACGCCAGTCAACAAAAAAAGCTCTTTTATACTGGTATGAAAATGCGTTGTTGAGGTTGTCGGCTCCGAGGTTACTGATTTCATTACGTCTGAACCGCAGCTGAATTTCCCAGCGGGGCATATCTGCATACACCAGCATATGCGGCGACTCATACACGAGAGAAGCCCCTGTTCCATAAATGCATATTGCGCCTTTTTTCTTTTTAACCTCCTGCTTTAGTTGTTCCAACCGCTCCGGGTGAAAGAAGCTTTTCATGCCAAGCGATGTGATACGGCCAAAAACAGGATCATCTGTAACATAGGGATCTACTAATTGTTCAACCTGTCCTGCATCAAGCATAGCGGTATGCACCGGAATGAACTGTATGGTATTGTTGGTGTGTTGCTTTAACTGTGTAACCAACTGATCCGTTAAAACGCCATGGTAGCATTCAATAATGATTATGCAGGGTTCTTCCTCTTTTTTCTGATGCATACGACTTTGCATCTCACCTGCTATTTCATCCCAGCCGGTATATCCGCTATACCCGTGCACTGTTACTTCCGGAAACTTATCAAAATTAGAATTATACAAATTGTTTCTTTTAAAGTGATAATCAATAAGGACAGCATATTCGGAGGAAATCCCGTATTAAAAACCTGCGACTGAATAAAGCAAAAAAGCAATCCGGAGGATTGCACGCGTTATAAAAAAGTGCTCACTGGTAATCGTTGTACGATAAAAGAATTCCGTTCATTAAATATATACTTGTGTACCTGCATATCAAATTTAAAATTGCCATTGTCTTCCTGAAGCAGGCAATTCGGTATCCTGGTGCAGATCTGGATGAAAATGGTGCCTGGTTATTTGACAGAAAATCGTAGATTTATGTCTGTATGTCCATACATATCAAATGTAGAAACTTTTTTATTCATTCCCAATTATTTTTTATTTCTTTTTTGAATCCATCATGACGTATAGCTGCATCCTTTATGCCATTTGAATACAGCGTTATTTGTTTTCGGTAGATGGCTATAAATGATGTGACCATTATTTAACGATTACGCGATATAAAACCTTTTTTGTATGAAGATGTTACTCAGATACCATGCTTTTCTTTTGTTGCTGCTGCCATACAGCTTACCTGCTCAGAATTTGCTGAGGTATGTTGATCCCAATATCGGCACAGCACATAGCCGATGGTTTTTTTACACTCCTGCGGCAGTGCCCTACGGGATGGCCAGGCTGGCGCCGTCTACCAACGGACATTATGGCAATGCATCGGGATGGGAAGCGGTAGGATATGACACCAGGCAAAACTCTATTGAAGGGTTTGTGCATTTTCATGAATGGCAAATAGGTGGGGTTAGCTTTATGCCAACAACCGGAGCGTTAAAAGTGAAGCCGGGGAAATTAGAAGATCCATCGGGTGGTTACCGGTCGCATTTTAACAGGAAGCATGAGGTTGCTGAACCCGGCTATTATAAAGTATTGCTCGACGATTACAATATTACTGCTGAACTAACCGCTACCAAAAGAGTGGGTTTTCACCGTTATACCTTTCCTGCAGACAGCCGGTCGCATATTATACTGGATATTGGTAACAAGCAGGGAGAAAGCGGTGAAGTAACCGATGCTGGTATACAAATGATTGATGATACTCATTTTGAAGGTTTTGTGGTAACCTATCCCCAATATCTTCGTTTGTATGATCCTGAAGGTAAAGTGGCAATGTATTTTTATGGTGAGATCAGTAAAAAACCCGAAAGTGTAGGAGCGTTTACCGAACACAGTATCCACGAGAATGCTTTATCTGCCAAAGGAAAAGGAGCCGGGCTATTTTTAAATTATCAAACCACCGCAAATGAAAAAATAGAAATTAAAGTGGGGCTTTCTTATACTTCCACTTCAAATGCAAAAGGGAATTTAATGGCGGAAGGAGCAGCACTTTCTTTTAATGACGCCAAAACGAAAGCGCAAAACGTTTGGCAACAGGAACTGGCCAAAATTGTAGTGGAAGGAACAGATGAGCAAAACAAGATAAAGTTTTATACAGGGCTGTACCATGCCTTATCGGGCAGGGGCATAGCCAGTGATGTAAATGGCGCTTACCCGATGCATGGCGGACGGGCAGGTCAATTGCAATCTGTCAACCCAAATGAAAAACCAGAATTTATGAATACCGATGCAATATGGGGAGCGTTTTGGAACATCACCCAGTTGTGGGCGCTCTCTTATCCTGAATGGTATAGCAATTATGTAAACACGCAACTGCAGGTTTACAGGGATAAGGGATGGTTTGGCGATGGCATTGCCAACAGTGAATACGTATCGGGCGTGGGAACAAATTTCGTTGGACTGGCCATTGCAGGGGCCTACCAGGCGGGAATACGGAACTATGATGTAGCACTGGCTTATGAGGCGGTTAAGGCCAACGAATTAAACTGGCGCAACAGGAAGGTGGGATCGGGAAAGATGGATACCAAAGCCTTTGTTGAACACGGCTTCGTTCCCTATCTTGAAAAAAATACAACAGATTCCACCGGGTCGCATTTTTCTGCTTCGCATACACTTGAATATAGTTTTAGTGCTTTTGCCGCCGCTCAAATGGCCAAAGCATTAGGCAGGAAGAAAGATTACCAAACGCTGATCAGGTACGCCGATGGCTGGAAATCTGTTTTTAATCCGCAGTACAAACTCATGCATCCCAAAAAGGCCGATGGAGCTTTTATAGACGATTTTAATCCGCTTGAAGCATGGAGAGGTTTCCAGGAAGGGAATGCCATACAATACACGTTTTATGTACCGCATAATCCTGCTGCGTTAATCAGTGCTATAGGAGAGGATCAGTTCAATAAACGCTTAGACAGCATTTTTCAATCTTCGCAAAAAGATGGTTTTGGTGGTGGTAAAGAAATAGACGCCTTTGCCGGGATAAAATCACTTTATAACCACGGTAACCAGCCCTGTTTACATATTAGCTGGCTCTTTAATTTTTCGGGTAAACCATGGTTAACCCAAAAATGGACAAGATTGATCTGTAATGAATTTTATGGAACAGAACCCATTCACGGTTATGGTTACGGGCAGGATGAAGACCAGGGTCAACTGTGTTCCTGGTATGTAATGGCCGCCCTTGGTTTGTTTGACGTAAAAGGATTTACCGATGCGAAACCAATTGTGGAATTCGGCAGTCCTTTATTTGACAAAGCCACAATTACATTAGGCAATACAAAGACACTGGTCATTGAAACAAGAAATAATTCAAGGGAAAACATGTACATACAATCGGCTCAGTTTAATGGAAAGCCATTGAATAATTGCTGGTTGTACAGGGAGGATCTGATGAAAGGGGGTAAGCTTTTATTTGCAATGGGAAATAAACCCAACATGACTTGGGGCACTAAAATACCGCCTCCGTCTGTGCAATAATTTAAATTGCACCTGAAATCAAAAAAGCCTTTTGCGCTCCATGGCAAAAGGCTTTTTAGTAGTATTAACACTTGGTTTTTATCGTTCCAGTTGAAAACTGTTCACTTCATCCATTGTTAGTCCCAACGCTTTGGCAACGCCCTCGTCATAAGCGGGGTTGGCCTTATAGCAATTTAGGATGTGGCGGATCTGTATAAATTTTTGAGCGCCACCAACCTGTGCGGCTGTATTTTTATAGCAATTCTTTCTTATCATTGGTGAATAAGCGGAAAAGGTTGCCGGGTTGTGAATAATAATCATTATCATCTGCCCTGTAGTCCCCGGCGGTAGCATCACCATCAAGTGCAAGTGGCGGTTCTTTGTATTCGGGCTGCCGGCAATGTTGATTTTGTAGGAAAGGAGCATGTGCATAAAGCAGAGATCTGATGGACCGGTAATGGAACGAATTAAGTATAATGTATTAAACCGAAGATTGGATCTGTATAATAATTTTAGAAATGGATAATAAACAAAAAAATAGCAGGATCGTTCGTGTGAACATATCCGTTATAGTAGTAGTAACGTTACTTGCAGTATTGGCTGGATGTGAAAATAATGATCGTACTGCTGATCCAAATGCAATAGTTAGATCAGTGCGGGTGCAATTGACGAACCAGGACAGCAATGTCATCAAAACTTCCTGGCCTTCTATCGGCTGCTGGTTTTGGTTTAAAGAAGAATTTGAGGGAGAAGGATATAAAAGGTTTATAGATCTGCATGAGAAATATTCTCCTTTTGAATTGCTCACCACCAGTTTGCGCTACCCGGGAGATCTAACAGATCCGAAAGTGCATGACCGTATAAAAGCCGCCTCATTGTATGCACGCAGTAAAGGAATGGGTTTGGTGATGGATCTGGATATCCGCCTGGCGCGGGATAGCTTTAAGGAAAAGTATCCTGACGAACTGCAGCAAATCATCCTGTTAAGAGAATTTCCCTTGCATAAAGCCAATACGGCTTCTATTGGCGTTAAAGGAAGGGAGTATGATGACCATTACACGTATGGCAGAAACCCTTATGAGCCTGTAGCTACAAAAGTACTGCGGGTATACAATTATAGTAAAGAAGACGGTTTGATTAAATCCGGAACGGTAAAAGATATAACGGCAACCGCTACTTCTAACGCAACAAAAGACAGTGTACATATTACTGTTGATTTTGATGAGGCGGACAGGGGTAAAACCGCTTGTGCGCTGGTTGCGGTTACTTTATATACACCCGATGTATTTGCTCCTCATATATTGTCTTATCAGCGTGAAATACTACAGCAATATGCCGATGCTTCGCTGGCAGGCGCCTGTAAGGATGAATGGGGCTTCCCGGGCAGGTTTACTCCGCAAACCAATGATTTATGGTACTCTTCTTTTATGGCGGAGGTGTATGAGCAACAGCGGAATGGGAGAGATTTATTGAGAGATATGTTGCTGATGACTTATGGGGAAACAGGTGCGAAAGCAGATAGGATAGCCGCCGTAAATCATTATATGGAAATGTACTGGAAGAGAAACGGTGAAATAGAAACGGATTATTATCGTGCTATAAAAGAAATATTCGGTAGCGACGCCATGTCAGGCACGCATCCTACGTGGTTCCCGTTTCCTGATAACAGAGAAATTTTCAAAAATGGCTTAAGCTGGTGGGTTTCCAAAAGAGATATTGCTCAAACAGATGAAGCTACTCCCTTTAGTGTAAGAACGGCGCTTGCCAAAAAAATGCAGAGCCCGTTATGGTTCAATATGTATTACGACAAGGATGTGAATGTATATCATAAAGATATCTGGAGAGCAGCTCTGGCCGGTGGCCGGTTAAACTATCATCCGTTGTGGCCGCATCCTATTGATAAGCTTACTACCTCTTTGTTAGAAGACAGTGTGATGATGGCAGAAAGCCGGGTAAAACTATTAAACTATATTTCAGCAGCATCGCCCGATTGTCCTGTAGCAGTAGTATTCGGTCATCCGGCAGCGCTTAACTGGAACGATGGCGCAACGTTTGCAGATGTAGGACTTAATATTGCCAACGGTTTGTGGAAAGAAGGATATTATACAGATTTAATTCCCGGCAGCGAGATCGTAAACGGGTCGCTGAAAATAAATGCTGACGGTAAAATTCAATACGGGCCACAACAATATGAAGCCGTAATTTATTATCATCCCGAGTATGACCAGGAAACAGTTGCAGCGTTTTTTAATAAAGTGGCTGCTGCAGGTAAAACCAGTGTATACAGGGTGGGCGAATGGACTGTCAATTATGACGGACAACCATTTGATGGCATAGCGGCAATGGGTAATGCTGTTAGAAAGGCGGACACGCTTTCTGCGGTTACATCTGTAATAGCAGCATTGCAGGCTAAAAACATACTTCCTCAAACTAAAGGTGATGTACACACCGTTGCCGGTTTCCCTTCGTCTGTAATGCCAAAGGCAAGCGGGCAGCTCCGGTTAATTGATGGAACACTTATTGTTGTTTCTGGTGAGCATAACCTGATGGGAGATTCAATTAATCAGTCAGTTCAGGCAGATGGTCATGCCGTTTATTTTGACGCGATAGGCGTTGCAGCAGTACGCTTAAACAAAAAAGGAGAAGTAGAGGCGTTGGCAGGGGGCGGACTGAGATATTTTAAGACCCAGCATCTTTCCTTTGAATTACCCGACCGTACAGACCTGGTATTGTTTAAGGAAAATGGGAGTTGGCGGGGAATAATTCAGGGCTTTGACGGACCATTACCGGAGGCGCTCACCAACATCACTAAAAATTGGGTAAGGATAAGATTGCCGGAACGATACAATCCGAAGTAATAAGAGTTGTCATTATTAGGGTGCTGGTATTTAAAAAATATCTAAAGGAAGCAATCCGCTACAATCATTTACTCATAACGAAAAACGTTGTAATAGTTTTGCAATAGGCCTGCAGAAATCAATAGAAAATAGCTTTCTTTAGCCTTACCTTCTGTAACCCAATTCCGCACCTCCGCTCACTGGTAACGCACAGCCGGTGATGAACCGGGCTTTTTCTGATAATAAAAATACGCAGGCATCAGCTATAACATCCCCTTCGGGGCAGTATCCCAGCGGATGAATAGTGTTGATGTATTCGTCTGCACTATTTCGGTCTGGTTGCTGACTTGCCCAATCCTGAACCGCAGGTGTCCATACCCATGCGGGGCAAACTGCATTTACGCGTATATGATATTTAGCATAATCCAAAGCCATAGATTTTGTTAGGGCAGTTATACCCCCTTTGGTTGCTGAATATGCTGCATGCATTTCCTGGCCGATATCACCTACCAGGCTACTGGTGTTGAGTATGGAACCCTTACTTTTTTTCAAAGCTTCAAGTCCGTATTTTGTAGTCAGATAAATACTTTTAAGATTAATATTCATTAAATTGTTCCACTCTTCTGTTGTTGTTTCATGAAGCATGACAGTGGGTGTTACAATGCCGGCATTGTTGTGAATAGCATCAAGTTTGCCGTAGTGGGCCAGTGTTTTATCAATAGCGCTTTTTACTTCCGCTTCAATTGATACGTCACATGGAATAGTTATATGGACATGATTACCAATCTCATCCAATATTTTTTCGAGACCCGGTTCATGATTACTTGCAATTGCGATAAACGCTCCTTCCTTTGCATACGCTATTGCACATTCATAGCCAATCCCACTGGATCCACCAGTTAGAAATAAAACCTTATCTTTTAATAG